>VSOD01000143.1 GCA_009774655.1 Lachnospiraceae bacterium | reverse complement strand
GTTCGAGGTATCCCCCAGCAAAAGCGCCGTCTTCGACACTGTCAGAAAATACCCCGTCACAGAAAAAGACAATATCACAGCCGCCGCATCGGCATTCCCCTTCTCCATCTCCCGCTTAAACTTCCGCAGACTTCTCTGCCTGTAAGCCGTCACCGCCAGTATCAGAATCATCAACAGCAGTGCCGGAAGCATTTTCCCAAAAACATACTCATCCAGCAGCCCGAAGAAAAACTCCAGCCGTTCCAGCGTATTCGACAGATCAAAGAAATTCTCCGTGGCCTGCGCTCCTCTCTGCCCCCGGAACATCTGCCCCAGACAGGCCGGATAGGTCAGATAAGCCAGCACAAACGCGACTGCCTGGCTGACGCCGTACCGCACGCAGTTCCACAGCTTCCGCTCCCGCCACAGCATCCACACGCCAAACGCCGCCGCCAGATAAAACAGAAAAATAAAATAATAATACTGCGTCAAAAACCCCAGATAAGTTACCGCAGCCATCGGCACAAGACACCGCAGCACCGGCAGCTTCACCCACTTTCCTGCAAGCATATGCTCCACCGCCCGCACATGCAGGATCGCGCACAGCAGAACAAACGTCGTCAGCATCTCGTACATTCTGATAAAGACCACGCCGCTCATGGCCGCCGGAGAAAGTCCGTAAAATAACGTCACCAGCAGCGTCATTCCCGCACTGCGGCCGCTCACGAGATATGCCAGATATGCATAAAGTACAATATTGATCCCCCACAACACCAGGTTCACCGCCAGCCCGATCCATTTCGAGAACACCCTCGGCACCAGTGAAGCAGCCGTATGGAAGACCCAATAATACACCGGCGGGTGCACATCCCAGGACTGTACCAGCTTCACCAGCCCATACCGGAACCCCTGCCCCGGCAGAACCACGAACTCATTGCGGTACGTATCCCGCTCCATCCACTGCCCGTCCTCCACATAGAAGCCGTTGGTGCGCGCCGTGGAATAGTACGTATAATATTCATCCTCATGAAATCCCTGTTTCTGCACACAGAAATAGAAGGCGGCCGCCATCTGCACCGCCCAGATCATCAGGAATATCACGATATAGTTTCTCTTTGTCTTCTGCATTTGTTTCCCCTTTTACCCTGACACAGAACGCCGCAGAAAAGCATGTACCCGCCGCACGATCCTCGGCGCCACGGTCAGAAGCAGCAGATACGCCTTATTTTTTCCCGTCAGATACGGATTACGCACCGTATCCTGAACATGCCGTCTCAAATACCGTTTTACCTTCGCGTAGAAAACATTATCCTTCGTCATCTGCACGATGGGCACATGCAGCAGGTAATCCAGCCGCTGGTACAGATTAAACCGTATCGCATACACATGCAGTTCCGGATACGCCCGGTCCACAAGCGCCTGCATCCTGTCTGCATTGTCCACGATATCTATAAAAACCCTGGAAAAGCTGTCCTTCGTTTTCCTGCGGGTGGTGCTCTCCTGCCGGCACACCACATGATAACACTGTCCGGGCAGAATCGTGATCCCCTTTATCTCCTGCAGCATATCCACCAGAAGCCGGAAATCCTCGTTCAGCAAACCTTCCGGAAATCTGTGTCTCTCGAACAGTTCCCGCCTGACCAGCTTGGTGCAGAACGAACAATCCCCCCTGTGCAGCAGCAGTTCCCGCAGAAAATCCTCCGCACTGCAGAAGCAGACCTGCTCCGGCGGAATGCACACATCCGGCAGACGCCGTCCCTGCCCGTCCACCTCGTCCCGGGAGATCTGTACGATATCCCCTTTCCGTTCGCACATGGCATGCATCATCAGCGCATACATATCCGGCTCGATATAATCGTCGCTGTCCACAAATCCCAGATAGGCGCCCGACGCCAGCCCGATACCCAGATTCCGCGCCGAAGAAGCCCCGCCGTTTTCCTTATGCCGGACAAGGATGCGTTCGTCCTCCTGCGCCAGCCGTTCGCACAATGCTCCCGTTCCGTCCGTAGACCCGTCGTCGATCAGCAGAATTTCCAGCGCCTGATATGTCTGCGCACAGATCGACCGCACACATCGCTCCAGACAGTCTATCGAATTGTATACCGGTATGATAACACTAATCTTCTCGTTCATATCTTCCAGGTTCCCGCCCCGTCTTTCCTTTTACCGCGGCCGCAGAATCGGCGCCGCGGTAAGCGGGCCCTCTTTGCCCGGCACAATTTCCCCGCGCAGCAGTCCTTCCGCAAACCGCAGCAGCTCTTTCGCCGCGTACTCCGCATTCCACACATCCCGGATTGTCTCGTAGGCCGCGCGTCCCATACGCCTGCGCGTCTCCCAGTTCTCAAACAGATCCAGAACCAGCGCCTCCATCTTCCCGTATCTGTCCTTCGGATACACCAGCCCGTTTACTCCGTGCCGGATCAGATAAGGAGCCGCACCCACCTGTTCATTGACCACTTCCACACAGCCGCTGTTCATCCCTTCATTCACCACGGCCCCCCAGCCTTCCAGATGATTGCTGGTAAAAAGGTGGATATGGCACTGCTCCATCACGTCCCGTACCCGCTCCGGCTCCGTGTAGCCATAGAACCGGAACGACTCCGCCAGTCCTGCCCGCTCCACGTCCTGCCTGATCTGCGGCTCCAGTTCCCCGTCTCCCAGCATATGTACGAAAAACGGGCAGCCTTTGTCCCGCAGCGTCCCCGCCAGACGCACCACATACTCCGGATGTTTCAGCGGAATAAAACGCCCCGCCCACACGATATGCAGTCTGCCGTCCTGCACCTTCATGGTGTTAAACTGCTCCTCACTGTAAGTCCGCAGCCTGGTAAAATACCCCCACCGGAACAGCTTCCCCGGATAGGCCCCGATCAGATGAAAATCCGACGCCGTGTAAGCGCCGGCACACAGCATACAGACATTCTTTTTCCGGTACTTGATATGCTCCTGATATTTCGCCGCCAATCCCCGCGGGGAGACCGCCTTCCACTGACCTTCTCTGTAGAGCCGCTCGCTCACGCGCATCGTCGCCCTGCCGGAAGCAAGCCTCTCCGCCGCGATATCCTCCCGCTGAGACCAGCCAAACAGCACTACATCACTCTCGGCGATCGTCCTCCTGCACGCATACTCGTCCTGGTACAGACACTGCACATAGGGCAGCTGCCGCATATCCACGCCCCACCCCATGGCGACCCGCTCTTCCTCCATGGGCATGGTCTGGATAAAGGTAAAATCATCCCCCAGTTCCCGCCGGAGCGCCTCGCACAGCGGCATCTGGTGATGGTTGATATAATTTGACACAAACGTAAAAGTCATGAAAACATCTCCCGATAAATGCGGATCAGCCGATAATAATTCTGCTCCGCATCGTGGTTCACCCGCGCATGTTTTCTGGCATTATCCGAAAACCGCTCCACAATGGCCTCCTTTGTGAAGACCTCCATGATCCTGTCTGCCAGCGCCTCCACATCTCCCGCCGGATACAGCATACCGTCACCGCCGTCCGTCAGCAGATTATGTACGCCGCCCACATCAGCCGCCACACAGGGAACCCCCAGCAGCATGGCCTCTCCCAGAGAATTGGGGGAATTTTCCAGCGCCGAAGGCAGTACGAACAGATGGCTCTTTAAGAACTGCGCCTTCATATCTTCCGCCGCCAGCCTGCCCAGCATCGTTACATGTCCGTCCAGATGTCCGTCTTTGATCAGCCTGCGCAGATATTTGCCATAAGCCGACAGCTTCATCGTCTCCTGCCATGTATTGGTATCAATGATATTGCTGCCCGCCACATACACGTGTGTCTCCGGGAACTGCTCCAACACCCTCGGCAGCGCCTGCAGCAGGTAGTGGAATCCTTTTAACGGATAATCCCCCTGACTCAGGAAAATGCTGTAGGGCTGGCATACCGTCCGCTTCCATCTGTCACGATAGAAAATGCCGCGCAGCGTCTCATTCAGATAATGATACTTCGCCGACGGATTGATCTTCGCCGTCTGCTCACGGTCAAAATCCGTCCTGCCCGCCACATGCCCTGCCATACCGAGCGCCTCTTTCTCATGCTCCCCGCGCTTCTTGAATTTCTTCTGCTGCTGCCTGAGACTGTCCTGCCTGATCCTGTCACGCAGAGTCACCTGCCGCTGCACCTTCATCGGCAGATCGGCCATGTACTCCTCCGCGATACAGCTGCACAGTCCCTGAATGCTGATCAGCGTCCGCTCCGGATGCCCAAACACCCGGACGCAGGCCAGTGTATGCGGAAATTCCGTTCCGAAAATATGCACGATATCCGGCCCGAAATCCTGCAGGATACTCTGAAACCGCGCTTCCAGCGCCGCGTCATAAATCTCCGGCGTATCCAGATTTTCCACAAATCCGTAGCACCGGCAGGACATGCTCTCGCCCAGCTGCATATTCCTCTGAAAATCGCCCATATCTTCCTCCACCGGAAAGGCGATCCCCAGTTCGATCCGATTTCTTCCCCGCTCCTGCACGACCCGCTCCAGAAGCCCGCTCAGCCAGCCTTCTCTGTTACTGTAGGAAACCCCCAGCTGCCTGGCGATCGTAGGAAGCATAATATTACAGATCCACAATACCTTCATGTTTCCCCCTTTTCCGGGCAAAAATCCTGCCCCCTGTCATTTGTTGACACTATTCTTAACAGCCCCTCTTTCGTTCTTACCGTTACCTCTATCCGGCCGCGCTCATGCGCGCCCGCCCATCCTGTATATCCTCCTCTTCACCGCCTGATACAGCCCGGCCGTCACCGGATTCTCCGCGATCCACGTCCTGAGCGGCGCAAGCGTGAGCAGCATGATCATCCGGTAACCAAACACCTTTCCCGCCGGCATATATTTCCTGACGATCTCCCTGTGCTCCTGCTTCGACCGTCTCCTGTTCTCCTTCGTCTCGGAAAAACCGCCGCCCTCGTAAAGCGCCACCGTCACAGGCATATACACGGCCTTCGCCCCGCCCCGGTAAAAACACCACAGAAAATGTTCATAGTCCGCCCGCACCCGGTATGCGGTGTCAAACCCGCGCTGCCCAAGCAGCTTCGCCCCGTAGAAACATGCCTGATGACAGGGCAGATTACGATAACAGGCAAAATCATCGATCACCGGATTGGACTGCACCATCGTCCCCGTCAGCCGCTCCTCTATATTGCCGTAGAAAATATACTTCCCGTCAGTGCCTTTAGCAGTACTGCTCTCAATCTGTTCCCTGACCTTTGCCAATACCTGCTCATCGCAGAAACAGTCCCCGCAGTTCAGGAAGAAGACCCAGTCCCCCCGGACATACCGCAGCGCCTGATTCATCGCATCATAAATACCGGCGTCCTTCTCCCGGCGGCAGACTCTGATCCTGCCGTCAGCCGCACTCTCCCGCTCCAGTTCCTCCAGATAACGGACCGTGGTCGCATCCCCGGAGACACCGTCTTTTACGATGATCTCATAATCCTCTTCCGACTGCCGCCTTATGCTCTCTACCGTCTCCCGCAGCTGTTCTCCTGCATTCAGGCAGACCACTATGATGCTGAATGTCATCTCTGATATATCTCCTGTCCGTGACTTCTTTTGTTATCACCAAAAATGATTCGCTGTCGTTTAATTGACATCCGACAAAATATTGACCATATCGTGAAAGAAAAAGGTCTTATAAGGCAGGATCAAAGTTCCGTCATTATCCGCCCTGCTCATATAGATCGCGAAATACAGCACCGCGGCCAGCAATATCCCTGCGCGCAGCGCCTTCCGCCATCGTCTGTCTTCCACCTGTTTCAACAGCATCGGCAGGTATAGTATGTGACTGACCGTAAGATAATAACCGATACGGGATATAATTGGCAGAAAAGAACAAAATACATACAGCACAAGCGCACCCAGATTCAGATAAAAATAGAAATGCGCCCTGTCATACCGTTCGCCGACCTCTGCGTTCTTCTGCTCCTCTCCGCGGGTACTGCCGGAACGCTTCCCGCTCCAGTATACGATCCCCGAAAACGCCAGCACCGCCAGACACCTTAAAATATTGATATAGCTTGTGCCGCCTTCCAGATACTCCGTATCCTCGTAAGTCGGATACAAAAACACCACCAGCTTCAGATAAAAATCCTGACAAAACAAGAATGTCGTACAAAACAAAGCCCCTGCTGCGAGCTGCCACTTTTTCCACGGCAGAACCGCCAGAATGTACAGCGGTATCACCACCAGCAGCGACTTGTGGAAAGCGGATCCAAGCAGGATCAGGACTGTAAAACGCCCCCACTGCCCCCGCATCACAAATTTCATGGCATACAACGCCAGCGCCAGCGCCAGATAGTATCGTACCGTGCTGAACGTCTGGAAATAATATCCCAGTGCCATGAACAGAAAAAAAGTCAGGGGAAAATCCTCGCTCTGCTCATACATGCCAAGCAGAAAGATCCCGATCGTGACAAACGCATACACCGCAAAGACCAGCAGATAATTTTCAAAGCCCGACAGGCCGTAGATGATCTTCACAAGCAGGTTAAATCCGGCTTCCGTCGGCACATAGGCGTCACAGTTGACCAGATGCATGAACTCCACATATTTGGCATAGTCATTGCCCACATTCAGCCTGCACGCGGACAACGCAAAAAGAATCAGAAAGACGGCAAACAGACAGACCCTGTTGCACATCTGCTGCCTCGTCGTCCTGTATGGCTGCGTCACCGGCCTGCAGTTCACCATGCTGCCAAGCAGCACCGTGACTGCCGCCACCGTAATATACAAAATCATCTGCCGCCGTTGTCCTTTCCTGCTCTTTCATGGCTGCCCCGCGCCCTGCCTTCCCGCACCCCGTCTTTCATAAAGCGGTACGCCTGCCAGAGCGGTATCCCGCTGCACATCTCCGCTCTGTGCACCCACAGAAATCGAAAGGACAGCGGCAGCGCCAGTCTGCCATACAGATAATGATAGAGCACACCCCTGTCCCGGAAAAACTTCTCATGATAACCGCTGAACCAGGTGGATTCCCGCTCCTTTTCCTCTCCAATGCATATGGTATGGGCATAAATCTTTAAACCGGCCCGCAGACAGTCCCGCAGAAACAGGCTGTCCTCCCCGTTGCTGTATCTGGCGCCCCCGCCGAAAAGCAGGGAATAATGCACATTCGCCCGCAGCAGCGCCTCATGGCGCGCTGTGATGCTGTAGGCAGGATAACGCCCGTAATTCCGATAATTGATCCGGTGAATGTCCTCATTCCAGTAAGTGCGTCTGGCCGGCGCCACCTGCACATTGACCAGGATCATATCTGCGTCCGGCAGCTCCGCATAAGCACGCCTGATCTGCTCCTGATAGTCCCCGCACAGCACAATATCCTCATCCGAAAAGACACAGATATCCGCATCCGCGTGCAGCAGCGCCGTGTTGCGGCTTAAGCCCACGCCCCGCTCCGCCATGGCAAAGACCTGGATCCGATGCCCGTTTCGCGCTATCTCCTCATAGCCGTATCTGCCGCACTGGTTGACGATCACGGCATCACTGCCAATATGCATTTGTTCCGCCAGGACGGCCCCGTCCTTATCTACCGCTGAAACCAGCAGCTGTATTTTTTCCGCCATTTTCAGTCTGTTCTCCCGTAATACCTGCCAAGAAACCGCCTGTCCGCACTGCCCACCGCCACGCCGACAACCGGACACTCCCGCAGTCTAAACTGCTCCAGCACATAGCTTAAATATACCCCGTGCACCTTCCCCCAGGGCATTTCCAGTACCACGCCCTGCGCGTTACATAACACCTGCCATCTCTCCGGCGGCAGCATCTCTCCCTGCACAAGAGCATGCACGATGACCTTTCCCTTCTTTTCCCGCAGACATGCCAGCCCGGCCTCATATTCTTCCTGCAGCCGCCCGCCGACGCCGCCGTATCCCACAAAAGGCACATCCGTCACCTGACGCAGATCCGCCGCCACCATAATCCGGTCGTCCAGCACATAATAGAGCAGCATCCCCAAAAGTGCCGTCACTGCTCCCAGAACCAGCCCGATCAAAACCGCCTGTACCAGTCTGGAATCCGCCACCACCAGCGCCGCCTCCGTCGTCTGGATCACCTCGATCCGGTGAAATTCCTTTGCTTCCCTTCCCCGGTCCGTCAGGGACTGTCCCGTGGCCTGCAGGATCGCGTTGCAGCTGTCCGCGTCGTGGGTCGTGACCGTGATCGTCAGAAGCCTTAAGTCCGAAAGGATCTCCGCCTTCGTCGCTCCCGTCACTTCCTCCCGGCTGTATGTCTTTGGCAGATACTGCATCGTCACATCCAGGATCGGATCCGTCGCCATCAGATCATTCCACGTATACCCGTTGTAAGCCTGATAGACCTCCCCCGTCTCATCCGGGGCAAAATCCAGATAGATCTTGGACATCGCCTGATATTCCCGTTCCGCTTCCGGAACCACACTGACCATAAGATAGACCAGTCCGCCAATGACCGCTCCGGCAGCCCCGGCCGCAGCCGCCAGCCATATCCTTTTTGCAAAACATAACACCAGCTTTTTTATATCCATGCCGGCATCGGCATACCTGATCTTTTGCTCCCGCATACTTAACCATCCTCAATTCCAACTGTTATTGTATCATTATTTCTTCTTCGCCGCCGTCACCTGCGTACTGTCCACACCCTCCGTGCTCTCCGGCTTGATCAGTATCTTCAGCGTCAGCAGCATCAATTTCAGATCCAGCCACACCGAATACTGCTCGATATACGTCAGATCCAGCTTCAGTTTATCATAAGGCGTCGTATTGTACTTGCCGTACACCTGCGCATAGCCGGCCAGCCCCGCCTTCACCTTCATGCGGAAGGCGAATTCCGGCATGTCCTCCATATACTGGGCAATGATCTCCGGCCGCTCCGGCCGCGGCCCGATAAAGGACATGTCCCCCCGCAGAATATTAAAAAGCTGCGGCAGCTCATCAATCCGCACGGCGCGGATAAATCTGCCGATCGGCGTGATCCGGGAATCGTTCCTGGCCGCCAGCCGCGCCACGCCGTCTTTCTCCGCATCCACCCGCATGCTTCTGAACTTCATGATATAGAATTCTCTCTGCCCGATCGTACACCGGATCTGCTTATAGAGCACCGGCCCCCCGTCATACATCTTGATCGCAGCCGCCGTGATCAGCATAAAAGGCGAGGCAAACAACAGCAGGAGCAGGGCGCAGACCAGATCGATCGTCCTCTTGGCGACCCGCTCTTCTATCCTGAGCGCATACTCTCTCGTCAGATAGATCGGCGTGTCAAAAAGATGCAGCTGTGTGGCCCCTTTCACCAGTACATCCGAGATCTTCGGCATCATATAGACCCGCACGGAACAGCTGTAACAGTATTTCAGCAGATGATTC
>VSOD01000142.1 GCA_009774655.1 Lachnospiraceae bacterium | reverse complement strand
GCTGCATACCGTTCCCTCAATTCATCTGTCATCTCTTTTTCCGCCATGTCAGCCAGTTTCGTCACTTCAGCAATGTCAATCTTTTTAGGGCATGGCTGACAATGATTACAGTACATGCACTGGTTTGCGAACTGCCCCACCAGACTTTCCTGAATTTCGCTGAAATCCTTTTCCTCCTCGCTCGCTGTCAGATATGCCAATGACTGATTCAACTCATCTACGTTTGCAAATCCCGGAACGGGACAAGCCACCTGCGGGAACGAAAGGACATAGCTGATACACTGGACAGGCGTAAGGCTTAATAAGCCTTTCAGTCTCCCTTCTTCATGGCTTTTGAGAATATTACCCGCTGCAAATGGTTTCATGGCCACAATCGGTACGCCCTGCTTCCCACAAAGTTCATAAAGTTCCTGCTTTGATGGATATGCCGCCTTTTCCTCCTCCGTCATGGATTTTACCTCCCGGCCCTTCATCCTTGCATCCGCCGTATCCTGCGGAAGAAGATTAAACAGTGGATTGACCGGAAACATCAGCACATCAATCTTTCCGCTCTTTACCGCATTCAGTGCAATCTTCGTGTTATGGCTGCTAAGACCGATAAATCCCACGCGCCCGGTATCTTTTAACTCTTTGGCATAGGCATACATCCAGCCATTTAGTATTTCATTCAGATCTGCTTCATCATCACAGTTATGCAGAAACAGAACGTCTATGTAGTCTGTATCCAGCTTTTCATAAAACTGCCGCAGAAAATCTTTGCAAAGCGCTTCATCCCTTGTTTTTACATACTGTCCGTCTTTATCGGCACATCCCAGATGCCCGGCCAGGCATATCTTATCCCGGACTCCCTTCAATGCCTTTCCGTAATGTTCCCTCGTTGTGGGAGTCCCTACAAACAAATCGAAGTAATTGATTCCTGCATCCACGGCAGCACGCACCAGATCAAAAATCTGTTTCTCATCTGCTGTCCACACATATTCGCAGCCCATGCCGATAGCGCTTACCCTTAGCCCTGTCTTTCCAAAATCCCTGTAAATCACTTACTGCTCCTCCTTCCATCAGTCGATGACATTGATTTTCATATTTCTATATTCACTATTTAAGGAAAAACTGTCCCTTATACCCTCTGTCAGATATATATCTCCATCTTCCATAATCAGGATCATTTCATAATTCCGGTGCTGTCTCCAGTAATCCTGTGCATTTTCCAATCCCATGACAAAAAGCGCAGTAGAAAGCGCATCACACAATTTCCCTTCACTGGCGATGACTGATACCGAAGCAATGCCGTTTTCCACCGGATGCCCTGTTGCCGGATCAATAATATGCCCATACACTTTTCCATCCTCTCCAATGAAAAAACGCTCATAATTTCCGGAAGTAACCACCGCCACGTCTGAAACCTGAATGATTCCAAGTACGCCACCCGAAAAGGGATCTTTCAATCCGACACGCCAGTCACTCCCATCCGGCTTTGTCCCGATTGCCTGAATATTTCCCCCTATGTCAAGCAATGCAGCGGTAATACCACGTTCACGCAAAATCTGTGCCGCTTCATCCCCTGCATATCCTTTCCCCACGGCACCCAGATCAATCATACCACCGGGTTCCATTTGAATTTGGTCATTATTCAATTCAACTTTATCGTAACCGACTTTTTCTAAAAGTTCCGCCAGTTCTGTCTCTGCCGGGACACGGTTCTCTCCTGTTGTAAATCCCCATGCAGTCAGAACCGGGTAAATCGTTGGTTCCAAAGCTCCGTTTGTTTCCTCTGCCATATCTAACGCATAAGAAAGCAGTTCCGCAGTCTTCCAGTCCACCGTTACAGTCTGCCCGCTGCTGTGATTGACCGCATAGACATCACTGTTTTTATCTGTAACAGACCATAATTCCTCCAGCTCCCTTATTTTGTCTTCCGCTGCAAGGATAGCCGGCTCTGCATCCGCCCCGTATGCCGTAAAAGTCATGTATGTATCCATTGCAAAAAAAGACTCCGAATGCTCCGCCATATCCTGATTTTGTTTCCATGAACATCCGCCGATACCCAACATCAGCATACACATCATGCAACAAATGTTGATTTTCTTCATTTCTCATTCCGCCCCTTGCCAATCATTCTTAGGCCCACACAGACATAATTCCCAATCCATATAAACAGTCCCATAACCGCAATATAATCCAGGTAGAAAAATACCAGTGGTTCCTCATAATCGAAAAAGACAAAATGGCTCCTGAGCAGCATATAAATTCCGATGTCTCTCCTTATAAAAGCGTATACGCCATATCCTGCAATCACCAGTGCCAGAATGCGCAGCACCCACTTCCGTACTGCAGACGGTTTCGGGAAAAACTTCTTTGCCATTCCCATCATCATGCTCCAATGAAACCCAAGATGAACGGACATCAGTACAAATCCCCAATAAGCGGAAAGCATATGCAGATTCCTCGCAAAAGAACGCCCGCCTTTTATGGGAAGAAAAGACAGCGCATGACGGGACAGGATAATTCCGCTTACCATTAAGCCGGCCATTGCGCAAAGTATCAATAATACAAGTCCTGTCTGCATGATGCGCACAGGATTGTATCTCCCTCTTAGAAGGTTTCTGATCCAGCTGCCGTTTAAGATATGGTGGATGACAAAAAGGACAAACATTCCAATGCCGATCCATTCATGGGCTGCCTGCCCGACCAGCTCATATGCCATGAGTAACAGCAGCGCCGCCGTCATTCCAATATCAACTGCCAGTTTTAAAATCATCTTCGGTTTCATTCCGGTTCCCTCGCATTTCTAACGGATAAAATTTGTAAATACAGGCGTTTCCTGTTCTGGCAGTTCTACACCAACCTTGCGCGCCACCTCTTTACAGCGCAGCATATACGCCATATTCCTGCCCAGAACCCGCATGGTATATAGTCCCTCCGCATCCTGTCTTGCCTGCTCTGCATTTGCACCGTGGATCATGTTCCAGTAGCGGGAAGATACCACAGGCATTTCCTGAATGGTAAAATATTTATTTAGCTGGTCAAATGTCACCGTTGTACCGGCCCTGCGTGCGGAAACGACTGCCGCTGCAGGTTTCATGTAAAACGCCTTATTCCCGTTTCCACGCAGTTCAGAGTAGAACAGCCGGTCCATAAAAGCTGTCATATTTCTGGTTGCGCCGGCATAGTGGACAGGGCTTCCAAACACAAATCCGTCCGCCCCATACGCTTTCTCCCGGAAACGGTTTACTGCGTCGTCAAAAACACAGCAGCCCTTTTCCCCGCATTTCAGACAGGCAATACATCCCCCTATGGGTTTATTGCCAATCCAGAAAATTTCCGTCTCAATACCCTCTTTATTCAAGGTATCTGCCACCTCGCAAAGCGCCGTATAAGTACAGCCTTCCTTATGGGGACTGCCATTTGCTAAAAGTACCTTCATTGCTTCTCCTCCTATCATTTTTATATCTTTCTGTTTTGGGGCTGATAATTCAGGCGTAGCCCCCCGTCCCCTATCTGCTCTGTTTCCCTTAATAGGAACTCTACCGGTTCGCCTTCCGTAAAGGACTGAATCTGTGTAAATAAAGATGCCGTACCGCAGCCGCCATCCGTTACCGGCGCCAAAAACAGGCTGAGTTCATCGACCATACCAGCCTGAAGAAAACTCCAGTTCACGATACCTCCCCCACAGATCAGCAGCTTTTCGATGTGAAAAAGTTGATACAGCTTTTTCATTGCCGCCTCACAGTCCAGTTCCTTTTCACCTGCAATAATATAGGAAACTCCTGTTTTCCGCAGACAGGCTTTATAAGCTGCCGGAGTGGAAGCCGTCAAAACCTCTATCACATGAGCCGGCGCTCTCCCTTTATTGCAAAATATCCCCGATTCCCATCCGATTTCACCGTCCACATCCACTGAAACAAAATACAGGTCTGCCCTGTCATCCGCCACAAAATCCCCTTCCGGCACTTCCTCCGTTTCTTCCAATACAGGCTTTCGGAAACTGGTAAATTCCTTTGTTGTAGTGGTTCCATACAATAACGCTCTCGCATTCATCTCTGTCCGGTATCTCCCATACTCTGCACCAAGGGCTCCTGCTGCTTCCGTTCCCATAAACGGCCCTGTTATCTTTCCGTCTAAGGAACTTAAAATATGGCAGATCACATACGGTCTTTCCATTCAGCTTTTTCCTCCTCAGATACCTTTCCCAAGTTTTTCCGCCTCATTTTTATTCGTTGCCATTCCCGCATATTCAAAACCATAGAGCTTTGCAAAACGGTTCATGGTGTACTCGCCCGCCTCCAGCATCCATTTCTCCGGGGAAGCGCCCTGAAACAGAAAATATAATTTTCTCCCCGAAAACACGCCATTTTCCACTAAACCATAAAAACGGTCAAGCACATTGCGCACGGAACCGCAGATATTGTGCCAGTACAGCGGCGAACCGACCACGACCACTTCCGCTTCTTTCATCTTTGCGATAACCTCCACAAGTTGGTCGTCCTCAAACGTCTGTCCATAGCTCCCAATCCGGTAATCTGTCAGGTTTAAGGTTTCATACTCTTTCCCTGCCAAAAGCGCTTCCGCCAGTGCAGCCGTGTTTCCTTTCTTATTCGGGCTGCCGTTAATAAATAAAATTTTCATCCTGTCTTCCTCCATTTTCTTTACACAAGATTTGAATTACTATAACCTGCAATAGACGAGCGCCTACTTTTCCTCTGCCCACAGCCAGATCAAACCGTTATAAATATACTGCAGGGCGGCATTCCCATCATGCGCATTTCCCTCCTGCACCCGGTATGCCAAATTACCCGCCCTTTCATTATCCGCATCAACAAAAATACCGCCAGGCGCATTTATCATTGCCTGAATCTGATTGGTAAATGCCGCATAAGCAAAGTCCTCTGTACCGGACATGGCATAAATAAAGAAATCCTCAGAGCCATATCCCGCTTCCGTCACCAGCCGCTCCATATACGCCCCGTCAGAGGTCAGATTGCCGCTGGATGGCAGGAAATACCGAAAATAGTCCATGCAGTATTGGAACGTATGCCATGTAGTGACCGAACCCATGGAAAATCCGGCAAAAGCACGGTGGCTGCGGCTTTCCGTCAGTTCCTGCCAAGAAGTCCCCTCTGCGTAGGTACGATACTTTCCCTCCACAGCCGGAATCAGGTCATTCATCAGTTCGTTGTGATAATTGTCCGTCAGCCGCAGCGCCAGACCATAATCCGCACTGTCCTCCGGACTCGTATTGTTATAGGTCGGGCATACCACGATTACCGGCGTCATTCTCCCGTCCTGTATGGCATGGTCGAGTACATTTTTCAATTCATGCGGATTTTCCGGCGTGCCAAGATATGTCTCCTCATTGCTCCATCCTCCGTGCATCAGGTAAAGCACATTGTATTGCTGTTCTCCCGAATAGCCATATGGCAGATATACATATGCCGTTTTTGTGAGCTGAGTGGTCTGAGCTTCATAACTCATGGATTCCCATGTCTGGTATTCTAATCGCTCCACTGTCCCCTGCTCTGATGCCGCTCCAAAATATTCCTCTGGTATCTGCTCCAGTTCTTCCGGTATTTGCCCCGAACCCGTCTGTTTATTCATAGGGACCACGTCCTCCTCTGATCCTGTAGTTTCTTCCTTTACAGTATCCGCATTTTCTGTCTCTGCTGAAATAACTGTGCTGTCTCTGTATTCTGTTTCTGTCTGCCTCCCGGAACATGCCGTACACAATACAGCCAATGTCAGTGCCAGTATCCGGCTCATCCTGCGTTTCATGCGAATTACCCCCTGCTAATATCCTAATCCTCCGAGCCAGTCCGCCACATCACCGGCAGCTCCTGCCACATCTCTTTCGCTGACGGTAAAACCGTCTGTGATCACTTCCGCATCCGGCTCCAGATCCTGAATGGTTTCAATGGTCCCCGAAAAGCGGCTTCCGTTATGCACATTAAAAGGAATGATCGTTTTCCCCGAAAAATCATATTCATCAAAAAAACTGTATAGAGCCTGCGGCATGTCATACCACCATGTAGGGTATCCGACAAAAATAACATCATAATCGTCCGGATTTTCTATATGGCTCGTCAGCTCCGGCCGCGCGTCTTCCTCCTGTTCTTCTGCAGCATAATCTATTAACGCACCGCCGTCTCCGGGATAATCCACGGATGTCTGTATGGAAAAAAGTGTCCCGCCCGTCTGAGCCTGAATCATATCTGCCACTGCCCGAAGACGGCCTTTTGCCTCCCCATCCACTGTCGTCACGCTTGCGGAGGAAACCACGTCCACGTCACTGTTCTCACCTGCGGTAAAATAAGCAACCAAAACTTTGCTTTCACCTGTGTTCTCTGTATTTTCTGCATCGGTCATTTCACTTTGTTGCAGGTCTTCATCGGATATTTTTCCAGAAGTATTCCCTTGAGCTCCCACACTGCTCTGACCCGTTTCCTCAGAGGCAGGAATATCGTTCTGCGTACTGCCGCCGTTTACAGGCGGTTCCGTCTTTCCACAGCCTGCTGTTTGTAATGCAAGAACCACACCGATTAAAATTGCCCCTAATTTCTTTCTATTCTCCATCCTCAACATTCCTTTCTAAAAAATTCTTTCCTTTATTATAGAAAAATCGAGACCTCATAAGAAGTCTCGATTTGTTCATCAGTTTATACCTTAAGTTTATAACTGATCCATATTGTTCCGTCAGTTTTTCACAGCTTCGCTCATCTTCTTTCGCCAGATATTCCTAACTGACCCTTTCTACCGAATGTTGCCAGCAGAGTCTGCTCTCCTCGGGATTAATCTTCTGTTCCATATACTTCCTGAATCATTGGAAATGTACTCCATGCTTTCGGCCAGCCGCAGTAAAACGCAAGTTGTGTCACGATTTCCACCGCTTCTTCCTTTGTAATTCCATGTTCCTTTCCAAGTACCAGATGGGATTTTAACTGCGGGTACAATCCTGCTGAAAAGAGCGCCGCAATAGTGATCATACTCCGGTCCCTTGCTGAAAGCTGTTCCTCCCTCGACCATACCTCCCCAAATAAAATATCATCATTTAATTCCGCAAATTTAGGTGCCAAATCTCCCAGTCTGTCCCTTCCTGCTGTCTGCTTTTTTGCCATAAATTCCTACCGCCTTTCCCTTTTTAATATTTCTTCATGCTTTCCTGTTTCAGTTCGCAGAACATTGTGCCAATGTCTTGCGTCCACATCTGTATTTTCCTAAAGCGCCCTTTGGCTCAGTGAATGTTCCTTCCGCAGAGCATTTTGACAAACGCCGGGTCATCATGGTTGACAATCTCACTGTGTCCCAGGTCTTTTGCCGCAATCTTCGCCATCTCGTCATCCGTAAGCGTAAAATCCCAAATGTCGATATTCTGCTCCATCCTTTCCACATGCACCGATTTCGGAATAATGGACACGCCGCGCTGTACATTCCATTTCAAAACGACCTGCGCCGCACTCTTGCCGTATTTTTTCCCAATCTCCACAAGTTCCGGATCGGTAAAGATGCCATGCCTGCCTTCTGCCAGCGGTCCCCATGCCTGCGGCGCCACGCCATATGCTTTCATATTTTCAAGGGCTTTTGCCTGCACAAAGAACGGATGCAGTTCTACCTGATTGACGGCAGGAATCACATCTACGTTTTCACAAAGATTGGCAAGGATTGCCGGATAAAAGTTTGCCACGCCCACAGCCTTTGCAAGCCCTTCCTTATAGGCCTTCTCAATCCCGCGATATGCCGCAAAATAATCTCCCATAGGCTGATGAAGCAGGATGAGGTCAACATAGGACATATCCAGCTTTGCCAGGGATGACTTGACAGCCTCATATGCCGTTTCTTCGCTTTTTGCATCCTGCACCCATACCTTTGTAGTGATGAAAAGTTCTTCCCTTGTAGCCAGCCCGTCCGCAACCGCCCTCTTTACACCTTTGCCGACTGCTTCCTCAGAGAAGTATTGTCAAGTGTGTTTATAAACTTTTTCTCTATATACTAACACGACTTTACAACTTTTATAGATGATACCCTTGTTGCCGAATTAACTGTTTTAAGGCATTCATTATTGTTTTGGATTTTATGCTGGTTTCGATATTTTTCACGAAAATAGCATAAAATACCTGCTGGCGAATTTGTTCGCTGAGGGCAAATCTAAATTCCTGCACACTTTCCGTCTGGTACTTTGAAAAAGCTTCGTCCTGATATGGCAGAAGCTTCATTGTGCAATATGTAATATTGACCAGATTGACCAGCATTTCGATACCTTTACGGCTGCGCACCATGTAGCTGCACAGTGACCAGAATGTTTTCTGTTCGTAATAACTAACTTCTATGTTCCATCGGAATACATATAGAAGCAGTGGCAGAAACTGCATACGATCACTGCCTGTCTGGTTCAGTGGTGACTTCTCCTGCCATGCACAGAATATCTCCAGCTGTTCTGGAAAAATGGTGCTAAAAAACAGACGTCTGCTGCCGGATTCTTTTTCCGGCGACGTTACATATGCCATAACCTTTCTGCTGCCAAAAATATTTGTAAGGACGCTGCGTGCAGCAATATAGTAATCTCCAATTTTTTCATTGGTCAATATAAAATCATCATGAATGGAAAGTTTTTTTCCGTGCAGTGCAGGCCGTCCTCTTTTTCCGGTCCGCTGCGGCGGCAGGTCATAAATGGCAGAGTCAGACCTTGCATTCCCTATAAGGTCAAGGTTTTCATATTCGTCCACAATAGAAACGAGGTTCTTTTTTACATACCAGCTGTCACACAGGATGATGACATTTTTTCTGCCGCTGAATTGCGGCATTACCTGGCGGATCATGGATGCAGCCAGTTCCAGTTTGGATTCCTTTTTCTGCCACATGCGGTATCCAAGCGGTACGGAAAGATAGTGGATTTTGCTTTTGTTCCACACTGGCACGCAGAGCATTACACTTACAAAACAATGCCCGTTCAGATAGTTTGAGCCATTATGTGCGGCGTGGTCAAAGAGTTTTGAAACATCCTCAAATTTTTTGCCAAATTTAGAGACCATCGTATCATCAATGCAAAGAAAGACAGGCTGTGACCGGAGTTTATCCGGTATAAGTTTCAGCGCTATGCCAGCAGTGGTATTCATAAATTTGGAATAATCGGCTTTTGCATAGGAACATGCATAGTAAAATGCATTTAGGGATTTCTGCGTAATCCCTGATAGAAAATGCCTGTACAAAGAACGGATAGAATCTGCCGACTCCATAGCCAGTATGGATAAAACCAGTAGGAACAGGGTTTCAATCGTAGGCATGGAAAAGGTTTTAAAATAAATATAAAAATAACGATACAGTCTACCAATTAAATTATTTTCGTTGTATAATAAGAGGGTGTAATTAATTTTGTGTCTTTGAG
>VSOD01000141.1 GCA_009774655.1 Lachnospiraceae bacterium | reverse complement strand
GAGAAAGGTGTATACCTGCAATAAGGTGTCAGCCAATACCGGAAAAGCAGCGGTTCAGAGAGGGCCGTTGATCTACTGTGCGGAAGGCGTGGACAATGCAGGCGATGTACTCTCCCTTTCCCTGAAAAAAGGCGGCAGTATCACGGTCGGCGAATATCTGCCGGATAAGCTGTTCGGGATACAGGAGCTGTATGCGGAAGGATACCGTGAGACAGGAGCTGAGACGCTCTACAGCTATGAAACGCCGGCGGAGGAGGAATGTCGGATCACGCTGATCCCCTACTACGCATGGGGCAACCGGGGACTGAACCAGATGCGGGTGTGGATACCGGAAAAATGATGCATAAGTTTGACAAAAGGCGGAGATATGCGTATATATGCATATCACTGCCTTTTGTTTTGGCTGTGGGTTGCGGTATCACAAATAAGAATGACAAAAATATTTGATTGTATCTGTATCTGATTCCGGCTATACTGTAATAGTCCGGTATATTTTTTTTCATCCTGCACATGCTATGCGGGAAACATGTGACAGGAGGATGGAAAAGAAATGGATTATAATAATTTACCGCTGGATCTGGGACTTGCGATCGCGACAAACCGTGCGGCGCTGGACCGTTTTGTGGATATGCCGGATGGCGAGAAGGAAGAGTTCATTGAGCGCAACCGCGGGGTGATGTCCCAGAAGGAACTGGATAAACTGGTGAATTCCCTGGCAAAAGAGGATGAGGAGCCGGACCTTCATCTTGAGAATGTGAAAGATGTTTTTAAATAAAATGATAAAGATAAACGATCAGAAATACAGGATCAGAAACGGAGTATCCGCATGAAAATACAGCTGCCCGATAAAGTGCAAACTATCATAGAGACGCTTACGGCGGCGGGCTATGAAGCCTACGCCGTGGGTGGCTGCATCCGCGACTGTGTGCTTGGCAGGCTGCCCAATGACTGGGACATCACGACATCGGCCACGCCGGAGGAGACGAAGCGCCTTTTTGCGAGGACTTTCGATACCGGCATCAAACATGGTACGGTGACGGTCCTGCTGGAGAAGGAAGGCTTCGAGGTGACCACCTACCGTATTGACGGGGATTATGAAGACGGGCGGCATCCGAAAGAGGTAACTTTTACGGCGAGTCTGGAAGAGGATCTGAGACGACGGGATTTTACCATGAACGCGATGGCTTATAATGATCAGACAGGTCTGGTGGATATTTTCGGCGGGATACGCGACATGGAGGCGGGAATGATCCGCTGTGTGGGCAATGCGGAGGAACGCTTTACGGAAGATGCGCTGCGTATGCTGCGGGCTGTGCGGTTTTCGGCGCAGCTTGGCTACCGGATCGAGGACGGCACGAAGGAAGCGATCCGTAATCTGGCGCTGGGCCTTAAGCGGATCAGTGCGGAGCGGATCCAGGCGGAGCTGGTGAAGCTGGTGATCTCCGAACATCCCGATTATCTGCGCACGGCCTACGAGACAGGCATCACGAAACAGATCCTGCCGGAATTTGATCTCTGTATGGAGACGCCTCAGAATAATCCGCACCACTGTTACAATGTAGGGGAGCATATTCTGCATTCCATGCCGGCGGTGGAGGCTGATAAAGTGCTGCGGCTGGGGATGCTTTTTCATGATATCGGCAAACCGCAGACAATGACGGTAGATGCGGAGGGGATCACCCACAACAAAGGACATGCAGAAGTGGGAGAGCAGATGACAAAACAGATCCTGCGCCGTCTGAAATTTGACAATGATACCATCGCGGCGGTGACGAAGATCGTGCGTTTCCACGATCAGGAAGTGGGAGCTTCACCCGGAGGAGTCAGGCGTGCGGTGAACCGTACAGGGGAAGACATGTTCCGGATGCTGTTTGCCGTAAAGCGTGCGGATATTGCCGCGCAGAGCGCTTATCTGCGGGAGGAGAAGCTCAAAAAACTGGCATACATACAGGAGCTGTATGATGGAATCTGCCGCAGACAGGAGTGTATGAGTCTGAAAGATCTGGCAGTTACCGGCAGGGATCTGATCGCACTCGGTATGACGCCGGGCAGAGAGATCGGAACACTTTTGGACAGGCTGCTGGAGATCGTTCTGGAAGAACCGGAACGTAATACACGCGACGAACTGCTGCGTATCTGCGCAGAAAAAAACTTCCTGCCATGACCTCTTAGAAAAACTTCATCTCTTTTTCATACTTTTGGCCTCGCTTTCATAAGATATGATAGACGACAAAGCGGGGGGTATTCGTGTGAATGACAGAAGCGTCAGTTTATTGGATCATTATGAAATAGAGGTAAATCGGACCTGGAAGGGGCGGGGTGCGATTCTTTGTGAATCGGATAAGGGGCTGCTCATTTTAAAAGAGTACGGCGGGCCTGTCGATAAGGTGAGGTTTCAGGATTTCCTGTTGAGACATATTCATGAAAGCGGTGTTGTGCAGGCGGAGTCCATCCTGCGGACAAAGGAGGACGGACTGACTGTTTCGGATCAGGACGGCGTGCTGTACATAGTGAAGTCATATTATGAGGGCAGAGAGTGTAACTACAGGGATATGGAAGAGTGTGCTCTGGCGGTCTCTACCCTGGCGAAGCTGCACAGCGTGACGGATCTTACCGGATATGAAGAGCTGTCGAGCCAGCCGGTATTCCGGATTGAAAATGAATATGAAAAGCATAACCGTGAATTGAAGAAGGTAAAAAAATTCCTGCAGGAAAAGAGCCAGAAGACGGATTTCGAGATTTATTTGATGAAGCATTATGATTATTTCATGAATAATGCCTTGCAAATTACAGATGAATTGCGTTATTATGCCTATGAGGGAGATTCTTATACGTTTCCGGTCGTCTGTCACGGGGATTATCAGTATCACAATATTCTGCGGACAGAGACGGGCAATGTGCTCATCAACTTCGAGAAATGCGTGAGAGATTACCCGGTGCGGGACCTGTACCTGTTCCTGCGCAAACTTCTGGAAAAAAATAATTGGTCGCAGGCACTTGGGAATTTGCTCCTGGAGAGTTATAATAAAGAGAGGAACCTGACAGACAGGGATTACAGGCAGCTGTATTACCGGCTTGCGTACCCTGAAAAGTTCTGGAAGATCGTGAATTTCTATTATAACACGGGCAAGGCATGGATCCCCGGCAGGAATATGGAGAAGATCGAGAAACTGTTTGCCCAGGAACGGGAGAAACAGCTTTTTCTGGAAAATATATTCAGGAAATAAAATTTTGGCCGTGAGTGCGGAGCCAGCCGGATAACAGGCGGGATACGGTTCCAGCTGACAGCCAGATCAGAAAGGATAAGGACGAAAAATGCACGGAAGAATTTCAAAGGCGCTGACGGTTATCACGATATTTGCGTTGCTGGCCACCGGATGTACTTCACAGGCATACAATATCGGTATGGCCAAGGACAAGGAGCATAAAGTCATTGATACGGGATTCAGTGCAAGTACGGTGGGAAGTTATGACTCGGCGGATACGGCGGTTGTTATGACTGTAGATCAGGATAACAGCGGAATTATTTTCATGAATATGGATACGGGCAGGCAGTATACGCTGTACTATGACGGCACGACCTATGTGACGGATAAGTACGACGGGCCGATGAGCATTTCCCAGATTCGGGCAGGGGACGTGGTGGACGTGAACTTCCTGAAAGGAAAAAGGCAGATCGCCAGTATCAAACAGTCCCCCGATGCATGGGTATATGACAGTATTGATAATTATGATCTGGGCGGTCTCAATAAGACGGCCAGCATAGGCAACAGCACATATTCCCTTCCCGACGAGGCGGTGATCCTTTCAGAAGGAAAACGTGTGGAGGCGATGGAGATCGTATCCCAGGATCTGGTGACGATCCGCGGTATCGACCGCAAGATATACAGCGTCAATGTGGAGAGAGGACATGGTTATCTGCGGCTGCGCAACGAGCAGGCGTTGATCGGCGGCTGGATCGAGGTCGGCAATAAAGTGATCCGGGAGATATCGGAGGATATGCTGCTGGTCGTTCCGGAGGGAAGTTATCAGGTGGCCCTTTCCAACGGCGGTGTCAGCAGTATCAAGGATGTGGTGATCGAAAGAGACCGGGAGACAGTACTGGATGTAAGCGATATCGAGATCGTACAGGATAAGACCGGCAGGATTCTGTTCACTGTAAATCCGGCGGGTGCGGATGTGAGCATAGACGGTGAACTTACGGATATCAGCAGTCCGGTGGAACTGCCTTACGGAATCCATAAGATTCATATGGAAGCAGACGGATATGATTCGCTCACGAAGTATATTCAGGTAGGTTCCGAATACGCCAAAATATCCTTTGAACTGGAGGAGAAAAAGGAAGAAGAGGCGCCAACGATCAGCGGCAACGATTTGACAGTACCGCCGTTGGAAGAGAAAGAAATTCCGGAACTGGAATACGCACCGGTGAAAGATCCGGAGCCTTCCGTCAGCGATAATACGATCAGCGCGACCAAGAGCAATAAAGTGTATATTGATTCTCCGAAGGGCGTGGAAGTCTATCTGGATGGTAATTATGTAGGCATCGCTCCGGTGAGCTTTAAGAAGAATGCAGGAAAGCATACGATCACATTGGAGAAGAGCGGTTACAAGAAGAAGAGTTATACGATCTACCTGTATAATGACGGGGAAGATGTTACGTATTCCTTCTCGGAGCTCGAGAAAGATGAGCCGACGAAAGAACCTCCGAAAGAGCCGTCTGTTAGTGGAAATGATGTAGATGATCATAAGCATAAGTATACAGAAGAAATAACTAAAAAACCGACTTGCGTAGACAAAGGTGAGAAGACCTTTACATGTGAGTGTGGTGAATCTTACACAGAGCCTATTGATATTGATAAAACAGCACATGAATATGACAAGGGAGAATGTATAAATTGTCATGAAAAAGACCCAGGACATGATCATGAGTATAAGGAAGAAATAACTAAAAAACCGACATGTATAGCAGAAGGTGAGATAACTTATACATGTGAGTGTGGTTATTTTGAAACAAAGCCTATCGATATTGATAAAACGGCACATGAATATGACAAGGGAGAATGTATAAATTGTCACGAAAAAGATCCAGGACATAATCACGAGTTTAAGGAAGAAATAACCACAGAACCGAGCTGTACAGCAGAAGGAGAAAAAACTTATAAGTGTGAGTGTGGTTACTCCTACACCAGCTCTATTGACAAAACAGCACATAATTATAAGGAGACAGGGAAGGAGGATCCGACTTGTGAAGCCGAAGGAAAAATAACCCTTAAGTGTACACAATGCGATAGCATTGATACACAGCCAATTCCAGCAAAAGGGCATAGCTATGATGATGCTCGCAAATGTACAGTTTGTGGCGCGTTGGATCCCAATTATAAGCCGCCGGAAAATAGTGGTACTGGAGAAGAGGGCGCTGTCACCTGATACCGTGAGCAAAACGAAGCAATCAACAAAAGCCAAATAAAGGAATCACAACGCAAATGCAAAACAAAAACAACAAAAAATATACATACCAAAACTTCCTGGAGATTATCAAAGCGCTCCGGGGAGAGAACGGCTGTCCCTGGGACAGAGTACAGACCCATGAAAGCCTGAAACCGTGTATGATGGAGGAGGCAGCAGAGCTGCTTGCCTCCATCCGCATTTATGACCAGACGGGCAATCCCGAGAATATGCGTGAAGAGCTGGGGGACGTGCTTTTACAGGTGGTGATGCACGCACAGATCGCAGCGGAGGAAGGGCTTTTTACGATGGAGGACGTCGTGGATGAAGTGAGCCGCAAGATGATCCGCAGGCATCCCCATGTGTTCGGGACAAGCAGTGCCGAAGGCGCCGAGGAAGCGCTCATCAACTGGGAAGAGATCAAGAAAGAAGAGAAGAAGGACAAGGAATGGATCCCCTCTCCCCTGCAGGAAATTCCGCGGGAGCTTCCTGCGCTCACGAGGGCGTCGAAAGTCCTGAAAAAAATTGATAAAACTTACGAAAAAGGAAATACTTATGAACAGGATGTGGCAGATCTGCAGGCGTCGGTCAGTGCGCTTGAGACATGCAGTCACGAACCGTACAGCAGGGAGTTGGAGAAAATCATAGCGGATATACTTATACGTTTATCCGATATTGCCAGGATCGCCAGGATTTCGCAGGAGCAGGTACTTACGGACAGGATTGAGGATTTGATAGACAGATATGAAAAAAATCCTGCAAATACCTCCGGGGATAGAAAAATGCCCTAAAATAGCGAAAAAAAAGCCATCTTTCTGCTTGACAACAGAGGGAAAAGCGTATATAAATAGGTGTAGGCGTTTCAAAAGAGGAACATCTAATATTAAAACGAAGACTCATTTAAGGAGGAGTTCAAGATGAACAAAACAGAATTAGTTGCAGCTATGGCTGATCAGGCAGGATTATCTAAGAAGGACGCTGAGAAGGCATTGAAGGCATTTACAGACGTTGTTGCTGATGAATTAAAGAAAGATGGTAAAGTACAGCTGGTAGGCTTCGGTACTTTCGAAGTTTCTCAGAGAGCAGCAAGAGAAGGCAGAAATCCTCAGAGCGGCGAGGTTATGAAGATTGCGGCTTCCAAGGCTCCTAAGTTCAAAGCCGGCAAGGCATTAAAGGATATGATCAACGCATAATCCTGTTAATCCTGTTTAGAGATTAAGAGAAAGAGAAGGCCTGTATGCATGCGCATACGGGCTTTTGTTTACTGTCAGTGGATGGAAAGAAGTATTCGGAGGGTGTTGGAATGAGACTGGATAAATATTTAAAGGTGTCGCGGCTGATCAAGCGGCGCACGGTGGCGAACGAGGCGTGCGATGCGGGCAGGGTGCTGGTGAACGACAGGCCGGCCAAGGCTTCCGTCAATGTGAAGGTGGGAGATGTGATCACGATTCAGTTCGGTAACAAAGAAGTCAAGGTGGAAGTTCTGGATGTGCAGGAGACGGTCCGCAAGGAAGAGGCGAAGGAATTATTCCGTTATCTGCCATAAAAGAGTCATATCTGTTCAGAATCCGACATACATTTAATAAGTATCACAGTGACCCGGGCGGCTGTATGTGGAAGCGGTAACGGCTGCCGGGGCTGCTGCTCACGGAATGCAGGAGGGTGTGTATGGAAGATTTGAACAGTGCGAACAGGAAACCGCACAAGTTGATGCTTACCAATAGAAGGACATGTAGCATAAGCGGTGTCAATGACGTATTGTCTTTTGACGTCAACGAGATCCTGCTTGAGACAGAGCAGGGCATGTTGATGATCAAAGGCACCGAGCTGCATGTGAGCCGGCTGTCCCTGGACAAAGGAGAAGTGGACGTGGACGGCCGGATCGACAGCTTTACATATTCGGAGACCGCGGGGTACGGGGCCAGAGGAGAATCGCTGCTTGCCAGATTGTTCAAATAATGTGGCGTGACACTTGCAGGCTGGATGGTCATTTATAACTCCCGGGGGATTTGTTGGATATGAGTCAGGACATTGTGCAGGAAGCTGTTTTTTTTCTTCATTCTATCCTCATGGGCCTTGTTATCACATTTGCCTATGACTGGGTGCTGATCTTCAGGAAGCTGTTTACGCACGGCAGGTTTTTTATGTCCGTGGAAGACTTTGTCTATTGGTTCGCCTGCGGGATCGGCGTTTTCTATATGCTTTACAGAGAGAACAATGGTATACTGAGATGGTTTGCCGTGGTCGGTGCGGCACTCGGCATGTTGACCTATAAAGCGATTATAAAGAATCGGTTTGTCAATATCGTGTCAAAATGCATACACAAGATAATGTGGTTTGTTTTTCGTGTCATACAAGTTGTGCTAAAACCGCTGAAATGCCTGTTTTTCGCCGCTCGAAGGTGTGTTCGATTCGTCTGGCGAAAACTGAAAAAAGTGAAACTGTTTATAAAAAAACGGTTGACGGTCTGTCTGAAAACAATTAGAATGATTTTATGTAAGCAGTAAACCGGGCAAAGGAGTATCATTAACAACATGGCAGGAAAAGCAGCATATCGGAAGAGACGCCAGAACCGTATGGGCATGCTCTTGGTCACCACAGTTGTTGTAATGATGCTGATTGTGGTAATGGTTGAAGGAATAGAACTGACGAAGAAGCGTGAGACATACATGGCAAGAGAAGAAGTCCTGATGCAGGCGATCGAAGCGGAGCAGGCGAGAACAGAAGAGATCAAAGAATATGAGAAGTACACGCAGACCAAGAAGTACGTGGAAGAGATTGCCAAGAACAAGCTCGGTCTGGTGTATGAAGGCGAGATTATATTTAAGGACGTAAATTAAGCAGGTTTCGGAGAACATCTGGGATTTGCTTTTTTTCTGTGTAATAATCCGGGACACCTCTTCATATATTGATAGAGATAAAGTAATCTGGACAAGTCTGCGAGTGCGGCCGGGACATGCCATCCGGCGCAGGGCGGGCAGGTCCGTGATAACAGGATGGGGAGGTATGTCATGAAAAAACAGGCAGAAGCCAGAGATGACAATAAAATAACGATCATACCGGAGTATGGCAGGCAGAGGCTGCTGACATATGCGGAGTCGTTCAGGGATCTTGCGGATCTGTTCGAGGGAGAGGATGTGGAATTTACCGGGAAGGACGAGGCGGATCCGGCGGACAGGCAGGATTATCTGTGGCAGCGCAGACTGCAGGAAAATCAGGAGCTTCTTGCGGAGCACCTGAAGGAGATGGCACATATCATGGCGGAGGTGGCGCAGGAGACATGCCGCTATCGGCCTATGGGAGAGCGCAAATATAAGCAGATCTCAAAGCTGCTGCGGGAATCGGGAATCCTGCTGCGGAACTTTTTTGAGCTGGAGCGGGAGGACGGGCATCTGGAGATCAGCCTGACGATGAAGATGATCTCCGAGAAGTATACGAAGCTGGGGGAGCAGGTCTGCATAGACGATGTGGCGGATTTTATCTCGGTGGCGCTGAACACCAGACTGCGCGCGGCGAAGAATATGCCGCAGTACCTTACGCCGGAGTGGAATACCTATTATTTTGCGGAAGAGGCGAACTATCATCTGCTCACCGGCGTGGCGAAGGCGGTCAAGGAGACGGAGCACATATCGGGGGACAATTATTCCTTCTATGAGGCGGAGAACGGCAGGATGGTGGCTGTTTTGTCGGACGGTATGGGTTCCGGTGAAAAGGCGTGCGACGATTCCGAACGGATCATCGAGAAGATGGAACGGCTTCTGGAGGCAGGTTTCCGCAAGGAGACGGCGGTGCAGATGATCAACGGGGCGCTGGTGGCAGCCGGGCAGGAAGAGCATATGTCCACGCTTGATTTATGCGACATCAATATGTACACAGGGGCCTGTGAGTTCGTGAAAGCGGGCGCCGCCTGCAGTTATATCAAAAG
>VSOD01000140.1 GCA_009774655.1 Lachnospiraceae bacterium | reverse complement strand
GTTTATTGTTAGCAAACTTATTATACACCAAAGTGCTTCATACGGCACTTTTTGTTAAAAACTTGTAAAGTAGTGTTGTCAATAGAAACAGGATAAAAGTCAAAAGTATTTTTATCTATATCCTGTTGGTGGCATTGCTGATATCAGTTATTGACAACAAGAGAAATATGCACATTGACGAGGTTCTGACTTATGGTCTGGCTAACGATGCGAAAGGATGGATGATGCCGGTAAACGGGCAAATCTATTCTCCGGCGGCCGATGCATGGATGGAATATGTAACTGTTGAGGATAATAGATTTGATTATCATATGGTATGGAATAATCAGGCAGGAGATGTCCATCCGCCATTATACTATGCTTTGGTACACACGATCTGTTCTTTGTTTGCGGAAAAATTCAGCATATGGTATGCGGGAGTTGTCAATATTGCTTTTGCGGTATTGACGCTTTGGGCAGTGCGGCGTATGCTGAATGAGCTGACTCCAAGTCCGGTGGCTGTAACATTCGGTTCTTTCGCTTTTATCCTGTCAGCAGGCATTCTTTCTGCCGCGTCTTTTCTTAGAATGTATATTATGACAATGTTCATGGTTACTTTTATAACGTGGCTGTTTTTGGAGGCTGTAAAGAAAGGATGTGACCGGAAATTTTATGTGGCTGTTATTGGGACATCGATCACTGGAGCTCTGACGCATTACTATTTTATTGTATATTTATTTTTCCTGTGTATCGCATTTGGAATCTATTTGCTGCTATGCAAAAGATACAGAGATGTAATAGTATTTATTCTATCCATGGCAGGCTCCGGTTCAATAGCGGTCATGATTTTTCCAAATATGATCACGCATATGTTTCTAAAAGACGGGTATCGTGGGCAGCAATCTGTCAATAATCTGAGAAACACTGATTTTTCTGAATATCTTATGCGAGTAAAAATATTCTATGCTTTTATTAATGAGCAGTTGTTTGGAGGAATGCTTACTTATATTATAATAACTGTTCTGCTTTTTTTAGTCTGCAGAATGATTTGCGGAAAGATAATATTTATAGAAAAGATGGCAGATAGAAAAGTATTATGGTATATGATGCTGTTTCCGAGTGTTTGCTATTTTCTTATAGTTACTAAAATGGCAGTCATGATGGAATCCAGATATATATTGCCCATTTATACGGTTGTGTTATTGGCAATTTATAGTTTTCTTTATGCCGGCATGCAAAGGATACTGGATGAGAAAAAGCAGACGATTGTACTTTGCATTTGTGTATCTGTGATCACGGTTAATACATGGAAAACATGTACATGGGAATATTTATATTTGGATTCCGTCACATTTTTAGAGAAAACCGGGAAATATCAAAACGAGAATGTCATTTATGTCTACGATACGGGATGGAAATTGACATGGTCGTTTTTCGAAGCGCGAAACTATAAAAGCGCCGTTTTTTATGAGATAGATGAAATCGCAGAATTGGAAAGTATACCGTATCAGAATGATGAGAGTCTGCTCGTCAATATTACTACGGATTCCGGCGATGTTAATGCCGAGAATGTTTTGAATACAATATTGCAAAAATGTCCATTGTTGGACGGCTATGAAGTGATAGGCAGTTACGGTTATACGACAACTTATCATTTGACTGGCAATGTCATGTAGGAGAAAACAGAAAGGGAAGATCCGTCGTGAACTGTAACCTGGTGCCGGATATAGTAAAAGTGGCAGCAAAAGATACTGTTATAAAGAAGCACAGTATGGTATATTATAAAAGAAGTGCAGGGGGTAGAATAATAGAATATGCCGAAACAGTGTGGAGGATGCTGAGGTTGAAAGATTTTTATATCAGGAAGATTTCATTACGTAATTACAGACGTTTTGAAGAGAAAACGATATATCTTAATAAAAATATGAATTTGCTGATTGGAAAGAACGCTTCGGGGAAGACGACAGTATTGGAGGCGGTTAATGTAGCAATGGGGGCTTATCTTGCAGCATATAAAGAGTATGTTCCCAGTCGTTTTGTGCAGAATATATCAGATAGTGATGTCCGGCGTAAAAACCAGAGGACGGATCAAAAGGATGTATTGATAAGCTCCGGAATCGAACAATATCCATGTTCTGTCGAAACGGAGCTTTTAATGGATGGGCATAAGTTTGTATATAGGCGTATCCTGGAAAAAAAAGACAGTCGTACGAAGTTTGCCGCGAGTAATCCGATGCAAAAGGAAGTTGTTCGGTGGGAGAAGGCGATGAAAGCCAGTGACGGAACAGATGAAGGACTGATTTTACCACTGGTATTATATTTGAGTTCGGCCAGATTGTGGAATGAAAATAAAAGCTCTGAATTTGATGATATTCCGAATCGAACAGACGCCTATCATCGTTGTCTTGATGCAAAAAGAGGAATGCAGATGCCATTTCAGTATATGAGGTACATGAAAGAGATAGCGGTACAGGAAAAAGGAGGAGAAGATTTCCCGGCATATACCTTGATCATGGATGCGATTCAGGAGAGTATGCGTGTAGAACTTAATCCAGGTGAGAGAGTAGAGTATGCTCTGCGTTATAAGGGATTGGCGTTGGTTGAGGCGGATGGTACATGGATACCATTTGAGGGTTTGAGTGACGGATATAGAGATGTGATCAAGATTATCACAGACATTGCGGTCAGAATGTGTATACTTAACCCTTATCTTAAAGAAAATACTTTTAAGGAGACCCCGGGTATCGTTGTGATCGATGAACTTGATTTGAGCCTTCATCCAGAGTGGCAGAGGAGGATTATCAATACACTCACGGAACTTTTTCCCAAAGTGCAGTTTATTTGTGCCAGCCACTCTCCTTTTATCATTCAATCTTTGAAGAAGGGACAGCTGATCTCTATGGATGGAGAGATCAGAGACGAGTATGCAGGGCAGAGTATTGAGGATATTGCCGAGGATATCATGGGGGTAGAGAATCCGCAGTACAGCGCTGAGAAACAAGAGATGTATGAGCTGGCAGAAGATTATTTTCTGGCTTTGGAGCAGGCAGACAAGGAAGAAGATCTGGATAGAATGAAAGAAAAATTAAACGTTCTAACGGCTCGTTATGGTGATAATCCAGCGTATTATGCCTATCTGAACCAAAAATATATTGACAAAAAAGCGGAAATGGGGAGTGGGAGATGAGGCCCGTCGATAAAGGGGATGCGCCTTATATTAAAATTTCAAAATATCAGGAGGTCGAACCCTATCTGGAAAAGAGAATTGGAGCATATTGCTCTTTTTGTGAAATGCGTGTGAACAATGCCTTGGCTGTAGAACATAAGGAAAGCAGGAATAGCGGTGGTGCATTAACAGATTGGAGCAATTTGCTTTTAAGCTGTGTTTACTGTAATTCCAGAAAGTCTGAAAAGATTCGGAAAGGTAATCTGGGTAGATGGCTTTGGCCGGATCAACATAACACTTTTTTAGCTTTTACATATGAGGACGCGTTGCCCAAAGTAAACGAAACATATCTAAAAACTGTCGGTGAAGATGTTTTGATGAGAGCGAAAGCGACTATGGAAGATTTAGTCCTGGATTACAAACCGAAAAGCACAGACGGGAAAAAATATAAAGATAAGCGCTGGCAGCATCGGTTTCATGTATTGACGATCGCAGAGGATTATAAAAACAGCTGGATCAAAAATCGAGGGTTGGAGTACGAAGAACAGCAACTTAGAAATATACGTTACACAGCAGAACAATCGGGATTCTTTTCAGTGTGGATGATGGTATTTCAAGATGAACCAAAAGTAAAAGAGGCTTTACTTGATGCTTTTACAGGTACTTCGAAGGAGTGCTTTGATGAGAAGGGAAATGCGGTGAGACGTAAGGATAGCATACTGTGAATCATAAAGATAATCATTATAGGAACGGGATTTAATGCCGGGATTTGTAAAACGCTTTATGCTTGCAGGAAATATTGGTTGGGATAAGTATCTGTTGGGGAAAAGAATATTAATGTTGACAAATCCATAATAAAATGTAAAATATACGTGGATAGGTCAATCGAAGATTGCACATATCCGGAAACCCGCGAAATTGGGCTATCGCCAAACGGTAAGGCAACGGACTCTGACTCCGTCATTTCAAGGTTCGAATCCTTGTAGCCCAGCTCAAGTGACCCGGTGAAAGTGATTCACCGGGTTTTTTGAAGTAAGAAGGTGATGGTATGTATACATTTGACAGCAGGGTAAGGTACAGTGAAGTGGGCACGGACGGCAATATGACGCTGATCGCGCTTCTGGATTATTTTCAGGACTGTTCCACGTTTCACTCGGAAGATATCGGTCTGGGCACGGACTATCTGCGGGAGCTGAATCAGGTATGGATGCTGTCCGCGTGGCAGATCTGTGTCAACCGGTATCCGCATCTGTCCGAGCGGATCGTGATCGGGACGGCTCCTTATGATTTCAAAGGGTTTATCGGATATCGTAATTTTGTGATGAAGACGAAGGAGGGCGAGGTGCTTTCCTATGCCAATACCATCTGGAGCCTGATGGATCTGGAGAAGATGGCGCCGGCGAAGCCCAGCGAGAAGATGTTAAAGGGATACGTGCTGGAAGAGAAATATCCGATGGAATATGCGCCGCGCAGGATCCACATACCGGCAGACGGCAGGCCGATGGAATCGTTTGCGGTGAAGGAACATCATCTGGATACGAACAATCATGTTAACAACGGACAATATGTGCGTATGGCCATGGAATATATCCCGAAGGATTTTTTTGTAAAGCAGCTGCGGGTGGAGTATAAGAATCAGGCTGTGCTGGGAGACATGATCTGCCCGGTGGTGACGGCAGATGCAGACAGCGGGCTCTATACGGTGGCATTGAACAGGGCAGACGGCAGGCCGTACAGCATTGTGGAGCTGAGCGGCCGGGAAAAGAATGCGCCCGATAAGCAGAAGGCGGTATGAAGTACGGCATCTGGCGTACACGGCAGAAATGGAGGAACTTATGATCAGGCTGGGAGAGATCCAGACGTTACAGATTTTGAAAAGAGTGGACTTCGGCGTCTATCTTTGGGACGGGGAAGACAGCAATGAGCGGGTGCTGCTTCCGAAGAAACAGGTGCCGGAGCAGGCACAGACCGGTGACGACGTGGAGGTGTTCATCTACCGAGATTCCAAAGACCGCCTGATCGCGACGACGGCCAGGCCGGGTGTCACGCTCCACGGCGTGGCGCGGTTGAAGGTGGCGCAGGTGGGGAAGATCGGCGCCTTTCTGGACTGGGGACTGGAGAAGGAATTGCTGCTTCCTTTTAAAGAGCAGACAAGACGGGTGTCCGCAGGAGAAGAATGTCTGGCGGCGCTCTATATCGACAAGAGCAGCCGGCTGTGTGCGACCATGAATGTGTATCCGTATCTGACAACGGACAGCCCTTACCGGAAGGAGGACAGAGTCAAAGGGACGGTCTATGAGATCAGCCGGAACTTCGGGGCTTTTGTAGCGGTGGACGACAGATATTCGGGGCTGATCCCGCAGCGGGAGCTGTACGGTGCGGTACAGATTGGAGATGTGATCGACGCACGGGTGACAGAGGTGAAGGAAGACGGCAAACTAACGCTGAGCATCCGGGAGAAGGCCTATCTGCAGATCGAGAAGGATGCGCAGAAAGTGTTGGAGATCATCGAGAGCTTCGACGGCGCGATGCCGTTTACGGATAAGGCGTCTCCGGAGGTGATCAGACGGGAGACCCAGATGAGTAAGAATGAGTTTAAGAGAGCAGTAGGGCATCTGTTGAAGGAAGGGCTGATCCAGATAACGGAGCATGCCATCCGCCTGAAATAGTATCATAACAGAAAGTCCCATTCACAGTCGGTTCCGGCTTAAAACAGCCGGAGACAGAGCGTGGATGGGACTTCGCTGTGGCAGTGCCTTACACCCGGATATCGATATTGGCACCGATACCGGGATTGACAGACAGCTCCATGCCGGCGGTGTCCATCATTTCCGTGATCTGGTCGCCCATGGACGAAACCTGATCCAGCGATTTACTGAGCATCGCCACGCCGTAGGCGCTCTGCGTGCTGACAGTTGACATTGCAATAGATAATGCTGCTATATCCATGATATCATTTCACCTCCTGCTGTATTATATATCGTTTCTTTGCGCAGATTTCTTTACCGCTGTTTGTTGCCCGGACTGGTCAATTTACAGTTTATTCCTTTTGTATAAATTGTCTAACCGGTAAAAACTGGAAAATAATTCCTTTTCTTTAAATAGTACACAAAAAATTCATGAATGGTGGTAGATTTTTTTGTAAATATAGATTAAAATGAAAACTGGACGCATTATTTTGATGAATTTAGTGGGGTTGCATTTGTATAATTTGCTTAAAGAATGATAAGAGGTGGGGTATGATTTCAAATCAGATTTTACAGAGTACGATTGAAGGGTTGAAATCGATCGCGAGGGTTGAGCTGTGCGTTATGGATACCGACGGGAAGGCGGTGGCCGTGACGGCGGACGAGATGGAGAAGTGCGGCAGACCGGCGGCGGAATTTGCCAGATCGCCGGCCGATTCGCAGGAGATTCAGGGGTATCAGTATTTTAAGATATTTGACGAGCAGCAGCTGGAGTATATCCTGATCGCCGGCGGTATCGGAGAGGACGTCTATATGGTGGGGAAGATGGTCGCCTTTCAGATCCAGAATCTGCTGGTGGCCTATAAGGAGCGGTTTGACAAGGATAATTTCATCAAGAACCTGCTGCTGGATAATCTGCTGCTGGTGGATATCTACAGCCGCGCCAAGAAGCTGCACATCCAGACGGATGTCAAAAGAGTGGCGCTGATCATAGAGACGGACAATGCCAAGGACAGCAATGTGCTTGAGACCATGCGCACTTATTTCGGAAGCAACAGCAAGGATTTTGTGACGGCCGTGGATGAGAATAACGTGATCGTGGTCAAGGATCTGTCCGAGAGTGACAGCGCGAAGGAGATAGACAGGGCGGCATCGGGCGTTGCGGCTTTTCTGGAGAAGGAGAATTACCGCAATGTGAGGATCGCTTACGGCACGACGATCGGGGAGATCAAGGACGTCAGCCGTTCCTATAAGGAAGCCCGGATGGCGCTGGATGTGGGCAAGATATTTTTCGAGGAGAGAGATGTGATCGCCTACAGCGAGCTGGGGATCGGGCGTCTGATCTATCAGCTGCCGATCCCGCTGTGCAAGATGTTCATCAAGGAGATCTTCGACGGGAAGAGCCCGGACGATTTCGACGAGGAGACGCTGACGACGATCAACAAGTTTTTCGAGAATTCCCTGAATGTGTCGGAGACATCCAGACAGCTGTTCATCCACCGCAATACGCTGGTGTACCGTCTGGACAAGCTGCAGAAGAGTACGGGACTTGACCTGCGGGTATTTGAGGATGCGATCACCTTCAAGATCGCCCTGATGGTAGTAAAATACATGAAGTATATGGAAAGTTTCGAGTATTGATCTTAAGATTGAACTAGAAAGATGGAAGTGGTGAAGAACGTGGCAGAGAAACGAAGAAGGAGAGGCGCGGTACCGCAGAAGGAGATCATCACACTGACGAATGTGTGCAAGGCATACTCTACCGGTGCACCGGCGCTTAAGGATGTCAATCTACATATCAACAGAGGAGAATTCGTATTTATCGTGGGCGACAGCGGTTCGGGGAAGTCTACCCTGATCAAGCTGCTCCTCAGGGAACTGACGATCACAAGCGGTTTTATCAATGTGATGGGCTATGATCTGACAAAGATACGGCACAGGAAGATTCCGAAATTCCGCAGAAATCTGGGGGTGGTATTCCAGGATTTCCGTTTGTTGAAGGACAGGAATGTCTATGACAATGTGGCTTTTGCGCAGAGGATCATCCAGAAGTCCAACAAGGAGATCAAGAAGAATGTTCCCAGCATACTGGCTGTCGTGGGGCTTGCCGGCAAGTACAAGGCGAAGCCGAAGCAGCTGTCGGGCGGTGAGCAGCAGAGAGTGGCGCTTGCCAGGGCGCTGGTCAATAAGCCGACCGTGCTGCTGGCGGACGAGCCGACGGGAAATCTGGATCCGAAGAACTCCTGGGAGATCATGAAGCTGTTGGAGCAGATCAATGAGAGCGGCACTACGGTCATCGTGGTGACGCACAACAGAGAGATCGTGAACGCGATGCAGAAGAGAGTGGTCACCCTCAAAAAAGGCGTGATTGTAAGCGACGAGGAAAAGGGAGGATACATTGATGAGGATTAGCAGTTTTTTCTACACGCTCAGACAGGGTGTGCGGAACCTTTTCCGTAATAAGTGGTTTACGCTGGCGTCCATTGCCACGATCAGCGCCTGTCTGTTTTTGTTCGGTTTATTTTATGCGATCGTTATCAACTTTCAGCATATTGTAAAGACTGCGGAGGAAGGCGTCTCCGTGACGGTCTTTTTTGACCAGGGGATCGAGGAGACAAGGATTCAGGAGATCGGGGATATGATCGCCAAACGGCCGGAGGTGTCTGATATCAGGTTCATATCTGCGGAACAGGCGTGGGAGTCCTTTAAGCAGGAATATCTGGGTGAATATGCGGACGGATTTACAGAGAATCCGCTGGCTGATTCGGCCAACTATGAGATTTATCTGAATGATGTGTCAATGCAGTCAGCACTCGTCACCTATCTGGAGTCCACAGACGGTGTGAGACTTGTCAACCGCTCGGAGCTGGCGGCTACCACGCTGACAGGCGTCAATGCGCTGATCGCCTATGTGTCGGTGGGCATCATAGCCATCCTGTTTGCGGTGTCCGTCTTCCTGATCAGCAATACGGTTACGATCGGTATTTCCGTGCGTAAGGAAGAGATCAATATCATGAAATATATCGGCGCGACGGACTTTTTCGTCAGATCTCCTTTCGTGATCGAGGGTATGATGATCGGTGCGATCGGTGCGTCCATTCCGTTGAGTGTTATCTACACGCTGTATAATGTCGTGCTGCAGTATGTGCTGGAGCGTTTTCCGATGCTGACGGATCTGCTCAGCTTCCTGTCGGTGGATGAGATCTTCAATGTGCTGACACCCGTTTCGCTGGGAATCGGTATCGGCATCGGTTTTCTGGGAAGTATAGTTACGGTAAGGAAGCATCTGAGAGTGTGACGGACAGGGGTTCAGGCCGGCCGGATAGGAGCGGAGATCAGGCCCGCATGAATGCAGAGCGGACGCTGCAGTGACGGTTCAGGCGGTCGGATCAGAGCGGAAATCAGGCCTGCATGAATGCGGAACGGACGCTGCAGTGACGGTTCAGGCCGGCCGGGTAAGCGCTGGGATGTTAGGATGAATGGAGTATAACTTGCATGAAATATTGGAAAAGAATAGTATGTCTGCTTCTCAGCGCTGCGATCCTGTTTGCGGACGCAAGACCGGCACAGGCGGCGCTCACCAA
>VSOD01000014.1 GCA_009774655.1 Lachnospiraceae bacterium | reverse complement strand
CCTGACATGCCTCCCCGCCGGGCAAGGGTGCAGAAATTCTTTCCTCCGACTCCCGCGGGGACTCTTCCACATACGGGGCGACGGCACTTTCCGGACGATCGGAAGATGCTGCCCTGCTGCTGTCGATCCCCTTTGCCCGGAACAGTTTTTCGTAAAACTCTTCCTCCTGTGCATAGGCATACTTATGAATGGCCTGAAGGCGGTTAGATCTCATGCTGATGCCGTCCGGCAGAGTCACATTGGACAGATACACCAGCAGTCGTTTTTTCTCTTTGTCCCGGGCAAAACTGAGTTCATCCAGACAGTTGGTCGATTTCAGATATTCCTTTGTGATAAATGCGATGAAATAATCGCAGGATGCAACCCGCTCCGCAATATTATCGGCCCACTCCGTTCCAGGATCAATGCCTCTGTCATACCATATCCGATATCCTTCCGCCTGCATCCTTTCGATGATCCTGTAGACCTCCGTCTCGTTCCGATGGGCATAGCTGATAAAAATATATGGTTCTCTTCCACAGTATGGCCGCACGCTTGAACTTGTAGGCGCCATAATTCTTCCTCCCGTTATCAGTTCCGGTGCACAGGATCTGTACGCCGGAACCGATGTTTACTTTTTTAAAGATGAATACCGCATGCGGCCCGCCAGAAGGCAGGCCGGCATGATAAAGATTTACTTCGGCACATACAGGACAGTCGTCGGCTCAACCGGATCCGGCTGCAGTACTGTCTGCGCCCAGTCCACAGTAATCGTCACACTGCCCACTTTCCCTGAATCATCATAGTCATAAGTCTGACTGACAGAATCATAAATCTGCTGCATGGTCATATAATCATTTCCAAAGTAGCGTGCCGTATCGACCCGCGCAGCCACCCTGCCCATATCATCATAATAATACTCTGTCGCAGATTCCACTCCGTTGTCCTGATTGCTTATTTCGTGTCTTTTGATCAGCCGCCCTTCGCCGTCATAGCTGTATTCCGTATACCATCTTGCTCCGACCGCTTCTCGGCTCTGTCCCTTCGGATATTCGTAATAATCGTACCGGGTCATCCGGCCTGCATTGTCGTATGTATAGACATAGTCATATGACGCGTAATCATTGTACAGATGGACCAGTGCCAGATTCCCGTCAGAATCCTGTTCTGTTTCAATCTGGCAGATCACATCTTCATGGGATACTGACATATCAATCGACCAGCCCGGATCATTGGATATCTTTTTTTCTCCTGTAAGCTCGCCGCCGACAATTACATTGACTGCCAGATCATTTCCCTTCATCCTGCCTTCAAATTTCTGTGTCCCATGCCCTACATTAACGATATATCCCACATCACCTGCACCCTCTATATCACTTGTATCGCCTGAATACAACTTTGCTAAATACAGTTCACCAATATAGCAGAAAGCCTCCAGCAAACCATACTCTGCTTCCGATTCCGCAGCCTCCTCCAGCTTCACAGCCGTCAGTTCATACACTGTTTCCGAAGCTTCTGTCGGTTCGTCAAAAACAAGCCTGACCGGCATTTTATCCGTCAGTTCATCGTTACACGCTTTCGCCGTTTCCTCGTCAAATCCAAGCTCATGTATGAAAAAGGAGTACAGATCCGCACTGATCTCACAGCCTGTCACCAAACCGTCTTCCTTTTCATATTCCAGCGTAAACCACAGTTCAAAATCCTCTCCTGACCCGGCCGTAAAACTTCCCTCTACGCTCGTGAGCAGTCCATCCTCATCACAGACATAGGATACCTGTTCCTGACCGTCCTCCAGATCCATCTCCCCCGAAGACAGCTTTTCCAGATAGATATTACATAAATCATGAAAAGCTATGGGGAAAATGTAATCCCCGTATGTTAATCCGCCCGACCAGATGAGTTTGTCGTGAACAGCCTCTATCACCGCTTCAGGATCCGGTTCCATCGGACTGTCAAACACAAACTCCATCGGCATTTTTCCCATCAGGTACTCATTGGTCTGACTCGCCTCACTCTCTGTAATCTCATACTCACTCACGAGAAAAGCAGCTACATCGGCGCTGATCTTACAGGCCGTTACGAAACCGTCCTTCTTTTCATACTCCATTGTAAGCCATGATTCTGCAATTTCACCCTGCTCATTCTGCAGGCTGATCTTCACGTCTGTCAGCAATCCATCCTCATCGCAGGACACCTCCGGACCGCCCGCTTCCTTCGCCTCAAGATCAAGAGGAAGCACCCTGTATTCATCATAAAAACCGTTCCCGAAATCGTCATAAGAAATTTGCGGCACCTTGACGATGACGAAATCCTCATCCACTGCCTGTCTGCCCTCCGAGCCGGCTTCTTCCGGCGCACCCATAAGAGCTGCGGTATCGTCACTTTCCGATGCTTCGCTAAGATCCACGGAATCACCGCCTCCCGACAGACCCGAAAAATCTACGGCATCCCCACCGGTCGCCTCTCCGGAAGCGCTTTCTGCTTTCCCGCAGCCTGTCATGCCGCAGACCAAAGCTGCCGCCAGCAGCGCCGCCATAACTTTCTTTCCCATTCTCTTTCCTGTGATCATCTATAATTAACCTCCTTAACCCGTCTAAAAGCATATTGTCCGCATTTCGCTGTTTTTGGCACCCAGATACACAGGCTGGTACATTCGTCAAACGCACCATATCCTATCGTCTCCACAGAATTCGGCAGCGTCAGCTCTTCCAGACTGGTACAGGAAATGAACGTCCCCTGTTCTATAACGGTCACACCATCGGGAATCTCGATTTCCTTCAGGGAAACATCCGCTACAAACGCACCGACCCCTATCTCTGTCAGGGTGCTGGGCAGAGACACCGATACAAGATTTTGGCTAAAGGCCACCGCATTTTTCTCAATGCTCCGGACTCCTTCCGGAATGGCAAGGCTTACCAGACTGTCGCAGCCGTCAAAAGCGCATTCCCCCAATGCGACAAGGGGACAGTCATTGATCTCCTTTGGCAGCGTCAGTTCCGTCAGGTTGAATCCCTCTACCGTTCCCACCGCTTTTGCCTCGCCGTTGCCGATCTCATATAAGACACCGTCCACTTCGTACAATCCGGTGGCTGGATCACAGTCTGCAAAGACGGATTTGCCCTCGATTATTTCCTTCGGCCCTGTATTTGCGACCGTGTCCGCCTCGACCGCCTCCACTTTGCCTACATAGCCTATGGATTCCGGACGTTCCGCTACAGGCTGCCCGGACACAATGGATCCGCGCCATCCCATGATCACCCAGAGCAGCATGTTCTCATAATCGTGGGTGGAACTCAGTCCCCATGTGAAGATGGGGTCTCCCTGCTGGATATTCCCCATGCTGCAGCCGGATGCCGCCAGCCCTTTACTCTTCAATACATCCACCAGGGAATCCCAATTCTGGTCCGCCTTGACAAAAGAAGTGAAATTCGTGCGGGTGTCAAAAGGAATGTATCCGTTGCCCTGGGAGTCCACATCGGCATAGAAACTCAACTCAGTCCGGACAGTGTCACAATCGCCCTCTGCCATCCTCAGCAACATATTGGAGAGTGTGTAATAATAAAGCGTCCCGTCGTCGCTCAGATTCCCCCAGAACTCACGGTTGAACTGATATTTGGCCTGTTCAAAGATCAGGCCTCCCGCCAGTTCGACCAGATTCAGCTTCGATACCAGGCTGTTTCCATAGACAGGGGAAACTTCAATGATCCCGGCCATCGGCCTGGTGATCGCCAGGTGATCCAGCCTGCTGTTATTGTCCGCCTCATTCCGGATATAGGTCTTTACCTGACCGAATACGCCGCTCATCCTCTCCGCCGCAGCCTGTTCGTTGTCTTCCTTCACCAGATTGTAGGTGTTCTCCAATTCTTCATATAAGAGCTTCACCATGTCCGTATTGGAAATGTTGACATGTACCAGTGTGCCATATTCATCCTCTTCGGTTGTGATCTCGCACTGATAATTAAGAAAAGTCATGTACCACAGCAGCCCGTCGTATTCATTCCACATATCTACATCCAGATTGACGCCGCTGAGGGTCGAAACAGAATTATGACAGTAAAAATACTGTGCCATCTCCAGTTCCTTTTCAGGCCTTCCGTTCAGAACATAAATATCAGAGAGCACATAAGAATAGGCTTCCCGAAGCCTCTCATAAGGATATGCATCGTCAAAGTTATATGTTACCATGGAAAGCCAGTTGTAGCGTATGTCCGGATAAAGACCATGGCCGTCAATAGAAACGTAGGGCACATCCTCATAAAACGGGATCAGATTTACAAAATCATGATAGTATGCCGCCTGCACGTCATTTTTGATCTCAAGATCCCATTCCTGCATTCCGGTCATTTCCGCTTCATTCAGTCCCCGTTTATCGGATTTGCCGCAGGAAACAGCACTCGCCGCCATGATCACTGCGAGCAGTATGGATAATATTCTTTTTTTCAACTTCTGGATCTCCTCCTTTAAATTTTAGTTGTTCTTTTTATGTCAAAGGCACGATGCCTCCGGCATATATGTCTTCTCAAAAATATCTTCCCTCACTATGTACACATCCCCCGGATTGTCAACTCTGCTTACCAGCCAGTCCCCGGGAACACCGAGCAGATAGCTGTCGCTCCATGACACAAATACTTTGGTCCGACGGCTGATCTGCCGCGCATGGACAACGGCCCCGTCCTTCGGTATGCAGGTTCTGGCAAAATCCTTCAGGTTTTTCCCTGTCCCGGCTTCTCCGGTAAGCCCCGCCGCTTTCACGGCTTCATGCACGGTCGGCGCATACTCTCCCTGGAACTGGTAAGGCGTATCCACCGGGTCATTGTGCGCCAAAAAGTACGCCTCATCGTTCTTATAAACTTCGGATTCTATGCCGATCATAAAATAAGTATCCTTCTGAATGGTAAAGGGAATATCCCCTTCCAGCATGCGGACTTCCACTTTGGTTCCGACAGGATACAGGTCCGCAGCCCGCACATATCCGATCGGCAGCCGCTTTTTCTGATAAACCGGTTCTCCCGACAGATCAGGGACATCTTCCGAACCTGCGTGGATATATTCCTGTTCCCGGAAATAACGTTCCATCCGTTTTGCAAGCAGATGGCATACACTGCTGCCCGGCTGTTCCTGATCCCATGAACCATACAGATCCACGCATACCTGATGCAGAAGATCCTCCCGCAGAAAACCGCCTGATTTCCAGATATGTCCGCCGGCTGACCCCACCCCCTGGGCAATATATGCGGCAAGCTCGTCCGCACGGGTTTCCCTGACACAGCTGCGGACGGAAAGTTTTGCGCCGCCGTCCAACATGCAGCAGACGACACAGACATCTACCGATTCCGCCTCAATCAGGATATCGCTGATAACGCCCAGAATATTCGGGTCGCACCGCTTGGCCTGTGCAATGGCGAAACGGTCATCCGGATGGTACTCGTAGCCCGCCAGAGCCTCTCCGGCAATCCGCAGTTCGTCCAGAGACAGATTATTGTTCTGAAACAGGAAAAGGCTCGTCTTGTTGCACCGAAACTCCAGCGCATCCCTTAAGTCCTTATCCTTTGGGTGACAAAGTTCCTGCAGTTTCCCGGTATCCATGAACAATCCATAATACAATGCGGTGGCGAGCTTTTCATCTGCGCCCACATCAAAGCCTTCCTCGCAGAGCATATCCCAGACAATGGTGGCACAGGCGCCGTAATTGTCACGGACTTCCCCCATGGCCGGAAGCTCCTCCATGCGCGCCTTGTGGTGGTCGATGACCGCAACTGTCCCGCCCTGAAAGCGTTGGACGTTTTTCTCCCCATATCTGCAGTCCACTGTCAAAAGCAGTTCCGGCTCCTCAAGCTCCCTCACATATTCAATGGGAATATCCAACATCTCTACCATCAGCGTCAGATTACTCTTCTTTACCGGCTCCCTGCCGCCGTAAATCAGCCTGGCCTGTCTGCCGTTGGCCCGCAGATAAGAATAGATGCCATAACCGCTGGCAATGGCATCCGCATCCGGGTTATCGTGGCATTGGATGACAATATGGTTAAATTCCAGCAATTCATTTAATTTCATAATAATGACCATGCCCTTTCAACAGTCCGCAGACCTGCGCCCCTGTCAGCTTCCGCAGGACGCTTCAAGGGGCAGGGCGCAAATCTGCTCAATACCTGACGCTTCCGTTGATATCGGATATCTCAACAAGGGAAGCGTCAAAGGGATTCATTTTGTGGAACGAGTCGCTAAAATCAAAGGACATTCCGGCAAGGTTCCACAGGCTCTTACTGGCATCATTGTCTTCAACGGCGATCATATAAGCCCCCACCCCCTGGGAAGAATCGTATTCGATCGTTGCCGACTGGAGCTTAAATTCATGGAGCTCGCTGTCCACAAGGCCGAGCCCATAGTATGTCTGATGGAGATTTATGTAGAAGCTGCATTCACTTGCCAGGTTCGGATAGCGCGGCGCAATATAGATATATACGGGCGTTGCATAGTCATTATAGGTATTGACATCATAATTTGGTGTAATGCTTCCGCCGAACATGTCCCAGTTTATGTTGTAACCGGTCTGTGTCGTGACCGTTCCCTCGCCGTAATTCGTACTTGTGCCCACGGCAAACTCCATGGCAAACAACTCCCAGAAATTTTCCGCTGTTACCGCCATATTCAGACTTCCCACTTCATCATAAGCCTGGCTGAGCTGTTCGAACAATGTTACGTACTTCTTCTCGCTGTCGTCCAGGCTGTTATATGCCGTCACTGCATCTTTCAGCGTGCTCGCCTCGGCATATGGATTGGAATAGTCGATCACGCCAATCAGAGTATCTACCTGTGCCGCTGCCTGTCTGCGCTGGGCAATCAACGCTTCCACTTCCTGATATGCACGGATCAGCGTTTCGCGATTTGAGACCTTTCTCTGGGCAGCATTGGACAATGCATTGTATTCTTCATAAAGCCCTGCAATTTCATCCTCATCGGCATACGACGACGAAATATTGAAGATAGCGTTCTCAAGCTCTCCGATTCTGCGGTTTTCCTTTACCACCCTTCCCGCAACGACTGCCACGACAGCTGCGGCGACAATGATACCTGCCATCGTCAGCTTCTTTTTATCCTTCCTCAAATTGACCAGCGGGTTTAAAATCCTGTTTTGTCCACCTGCTCTGAATCTGGCCGTAAACGGTTTTCCTGCTGCGGCAGCTGCCTTCGCCGGAGCCGGCTCCTCTGTCCGGGTCTCCTCCTCATCCTGCTGTACCTTTTCAGGCATATTGTTCTCTGCGGCACTGCTCTGTTCCTTCATCAGCACTGCCGTCGCTTTTCCGCAGTTGCTGCAAAATCCGGCGCTCTCCGGAAGCTCTGTTCCACAATAGCCACAAAACATCTTTTTCTCCTTTCCCGTATCCTTCTTTATCCACAGAACTGCCACTGTCAGATCAATTCACCATGCAGTGACTTCCTCTGTTACAGAGATTGCACATTAAGATAATACCATTTCCTTTTATATTTAAAAGCATACCCGCTTGTTCCGATGTCGCCTGCACTGCCGTCAGACAGATCAACCAGCCTGTGATCTATGACGGCTGCGGCTGAAATCTTAATGTCAACGTTGTATTTATCGCACATCGCCTGCTCCACTTCTTTCTCTTCATCCTTCCCGAGCATTGTATGTCCCGTGGCTTCGAATTTAAAAGTGCCGGCATTCGGATATATAGCGATATCATCCTCATAATTCTTTTGCAGCGTCTCTTTTAATCTGGCTTCGCCGCCTTCATATTCTATGACAAAGTCAGGCTCAGCCTGAAGCGTCAGATCAAAATCATGCAGACAATATCCTGTCATCCAGGCATCAAATGCCTCTTCCGGAGAAGAAAATCCCGCCCCGGCCCCGCTTCTGCCGCCTTTCAACAGCATAATAAGCGCTAATACAACAGCCACAGCTCCGATGATGATTACTTTCTTTTTGCCGGGTTTTAGCTTCAGCTTGTTTGCTATTTTGCCGATCACAGGTTTTGTCGATTCCAGCTTCTCTCCCATTTTGTCGACCACAGGTTTTGCTGATTCCAGCTTCTCTCCCATTTTGTCGATCACCGGCCTGGCTGATTCCAGCTTCTCTCCCATTTTGTCGATCATTGGTTTTGCTGATTCCAGTTTTTTTCCTATTTCATTCATCACAGGCTTTACAGCCACCGTCTTTTCCGGCAAAACGGACTTTTCCGGCTCGGCATTCTTTGTCTCAGGACTTTCCCCTATGGGATTCCCACAGCGAATACAAAACCTGGCTCCCTCCGGAATCTCGGCTCCGCACTTTATGCAAAACATACATTCTCCCTCCTCTTATGCAAATCACACTATAAAAGTGTATACTAATGGTAAATAGACAGGCTCTGCCCTTTGTATCTTTCGCAGAATAGACCCATCTGCGAAAATCCCGCGCTTCCTCTGTAACCTTGACATATTTCAAATGGCCTGACCACAAATCTGACCATAAAAATCCGAAAGGCTTCCAATCTGTCTCCTTTTCGAATCCATGGTCGGATGTACATATCGGTTCAAAGTGATCTTTACATCGGAATGCCCCAGAAGTTCACTCAGCGCCTTCACATCCATGCCGTTCTCCACACAGTTTGTCGCGAATGTGTGCCGCAGTGTGTGGAAATTCCTGTTGTCAATTCCGGCTTTATGCAGGAGCTTTTTGAACTGATACTGCATCGTTCTGGACTCCAGCGGTTTATCCTGTCCAAACACATACGGTTGTTCTCCTTTGAGACGGGAAAGAAGTTCCAGAAGCTCCGGTGTCAACGGAATCGTTCTTCTGGAACTTTCACTTTTGGGGGCTGTTTCCATCAAAATGGTCTTTGTTATGTGTCCCGGCACGGCAATCCTCTGTACAGTTCGGTTTACTGTCAGACTCATATCCTCAAAATCGATATCCGTCCATCGAAGGGCGCACAGCTCCCCAAGCCTGAGTCCTGCATACAGACACAAACGCACCGCAATCATGAATTTATTGTCCATCATTCCATGGGTACAGGCAAAGAATCTTGCCTGTTCCGCCATAGAAAATGTTCTTGGTGCTTTTGGCTTTGCTTTTGCCGGAGGTCTTTCCAACACAGGTATCCCGACAGAATAATTCCCATTGGCAAAAGTAATGATCTGATTGGTAACGCAGATAATACTTTTCTGCAGACTCTCAGATACCCTTTCCTCCGATAAGTGGTCAGAAATCTTTTTCCTTACTTCCTGCACCGTATCAGGCGAAAGCCTGCATGAACCAACAGTACCGGCAAGATGCGTTCTGTAAATAGTGTCATATTTTATGTAAGTCGAATATTTTCTCCGACCGGAAATTTCTGCAAGCCACTCCGCGGCAGCCTGCGAAAACAGAATTCTTCCACAGATTCCGGCCGCATTTTTCCGATTGATGCATCCAGCTTCACTTTTCTCTGTGTCATGACAGACAAGACCAAGCCTGGCCCGGGAGAGTTTTTCCTTTGTTTCTACGTAATCTTTTCCATACACAGAGCGATAGATATACTTTCCCCTTTTTTCATCAAAGGTTTTATAGCGCCCTTCCCACCTGCCATCTTTCCGTTTTCTGATATTTTCTCCGTGTCTTGCCATTTCTGATTTCCTCCTGTTGCATGACTGCTGTTTTTACCACAAAATTGACCCTAAAATATTTTTTCTCCGCTGACATTTCCGGCTGACTTTCTCCATGATATACTGCTTTGCGTAATAAATAGCAAAAAGTTCTTTTCTTTGTTGCAATTTCCCCCATGAACAGCGTATAATATTATCGTCAATGGGCAGGTTGTTCGCCCTGTTTTTCGCAGATGGGTCTATTCTGCGATTTATATTGTCGATATTTCGTTCTTTATCCTGACAGGACACCCGAATGAATGGCCAGACCGCGCCGCAACCAATAACAGCGGCATGCCGTTCCTGTATAAATACATTGCCCTGGAATGGCAAAAATGAAGATTTCCCATTTTAGCCATTCCAGGGCAATGCATTTATTATGCCTTTTATTACGCTTACTATATAACAAAGAGGTATCTGATCAAAAAGACCCTGCACAAAAAATAATCCCCAAAGTAAAATGCAGCTGTAAAGACCCCGGTCACAATCCACAGTCTTTACAGCTGCACCGCCTCATGTCACAGCACACGCTTCCACATCATTCTTCCACTTCATGCATTGTTTTGGCATTCTCTGCGCGTTATCCCTCCACGATCAGGTATCTTCCGTCACCGATCTCGAATACTTCCTCCGATTCCAGAATGCTGTCCTCATCGACACCCTCAAGATCCACACCTTCCTCGTCGAAGAACTCCCACACCTCCCTGACGGAATCCACCACCACTGCCATACAGTCTTCCAGAAACGCTTCCGCCTCCTCCGGCGTCTCCGCTACCGGCTCCGGATAAAGCTGTGACTGGTTATCCAAAAAACACTGCAGTACCTTCTCATCAAACATAAGTTTCTCCTTTCCCGGTTCCCCCGGCCAATGATTGCTTCCTTACTGCCACAGGCCCCGTTTCTTTAACTCCTGACAGACCCTTCCCACAGGCAGTCCCACCACGTTGTTGTAATCACCGCAAATGCCCTGCACATAGGCCGCGCACAGCCCCTGGATCGCATACGCCCCGGCCTTGTCCATCGGCTCTCCGCTGTCCACATACTTCTTGATGTCCTCCGCCGACATGGAGTACATCGTCACATCCGTACACTCGCTGAAAGTGGCATACATGGCCGACATATCCTTATACTTCCAGGCCAGTGTCACACCCGTATAGACCTGATGGCTGCCGCCCTGCAGCTTCTCAAGCATCCTGACTGCATCCGCCCGATCCGCCGGCTTGCCCAGGATCTCACCCCAGCAGGATACCACCGTATCTGCCCCGATCACCACGAAATCCTCCCTGCCCTCCGCAGCCAGCTTCCCGCACACATCCACCGCTTTCTGGTAAGACAGTTCCTCCACCACCTCATGCGGCTCCTTCTTCGTGCTCTTCTCTTCCACCGTGCTTGGCATGGTCTTAAAAGAAATGCCCACCTGCCGCAGCAGTTCCTTCCTGCGCGGCGATGCCGATGCCAGATATATTTTCATAGGTTTATTTCCTTTCTCTAAAGATCGATCACTGTTATCTTGTACCGCAGTCTGTTTTCCTATGCGCAAATGCTATACGACCGCTTCGATCAATGTCTTTCCGTCCACCTTCAACTCGTGAACGCCAACCTGCTTTTTCTGATTAAAATTGAAGCTGAGCATGTATCCGGTATCCAGTCCATAATCTTCAAGATAACTCATTAGCTGGTGTTCTCCGCGCAGGTTATACTCATTACCCCTCCATATCTTGGCCTCTATCACAAACTGTTCTCCACGGTAATCCACAACAATATCTGTCCTTCCGAGACTGCGGGTTCGCGCTTCAACATAATAGTTGCCGGTACCGTTGATGATCGGGCGCAGATAGAGCAGGAAATACCGCCGTCCTTCTTCCTCCAGAAATGTCTCTCTGCACTCGCCATACAGCTCATGAAAATGCTGCACAAACTTTGTCAATACCCATCGCATATCCAGATGTCCATCCTTCACAAACATATCCCGGTCCTGCAGAGATGCCCTGTACATATCAGAGGCACGCAGTTCATCCAGTGACAGGAAGTGATTATACAGGAGTGTATCAAAAATACGGTTTGCCGGTATCACTTTTCCATCTGCATTCTTGACAAAGCCAAACATCATCGCGAGACTGATCGCCGGATTCATAGGATTATAGGTGATTGTTTTCCCGAAGAACAGTAATTCCCCAAGCATCTGTTCCAGCTCCGGATAATCTGTCAGTTTCCCGATCAGAGACTCAAACAGAGGATTTGTTTCCAGAAGGAGCATGCGCACTGCTTCCAGAAATCCTTCTTTTGTCCATGCGGTTTCCGGGTTTGTCTTTTCGTCCATCAACTTACACAGACGCGATACGAGAAACGGATAGCCGGATGTATAACGATAAAGAAGCCCTGCCATCTCTTCCGGATCCATTCCCACAGCATGATCCGCTTCATATTCCCGCAGCATCCCCTCGATCCCCTTCCGGGACAGACTCATGTTAATATCAAAATCTGCCGCAATATTCCACGGACTGTTCGTCTTATGATCATCCTCCGGACGTATTTTTCTTTTCAGATTCTTGATATCATAGACGCCGGCAAGGATAACGGACTGAAAAGTGGTCGTTCCCTTTGCTTCCCTTTCAAGATAATAATTTCGCAGCTGGGCAAGGAAATCAAGAAATACTTGATCATTGGAAGCGCTGTCCACTTCGTCTATGATTAAAACAACTGGTTTTTGACTGCATCCACACAGATTCACCAGACACTCAAATAATTCTAAAAGGTTAAATTTTTCCTCATTCTCTTCCACTTTTTCCTGCATTTGCTGCATGATCCCGGAGACGCCGGCCATCTGTTCCGCGCAATGCCGCTTCAATTCCCTGAGCAGAATGCGCAGGAATGACAGGGAAAATATATTTTCGCTCTGAAAGCATGCGCTGCCAAGCATCTGAAAATCAAGGCTGATCACCAGATAATCCTGCTGCAGATTCTTTGCCAGCGCCGTCAGAGTCGTTGTCTTTCCATATTGTCTGGCACAGTTGATCATAAAATAGGAGCCATCATCAACCATATCACGTATCCTGTTAATCCGCTCTGACAGATCTACCATATAATGTTTTTCAGGCACGCAGATACCTGTCACATTAAATCTTCTGGCCATTCTACAGCCCCTTTCCATTTCACAGATTATTCCCCTGTTTCTATCCGCTTTTACCTGCCCTTATCTTATCATGACTCTCTTGCCGGACGCAACTATGAGAGATATATCAAACAGCAGGCTGCCGGGTATTCGCCCTTCGCAGCATACGCCAAATACCCGCGCAGGCACGGCACCTGGCGCATTATCCCAACGCACTCTTCCGCATCACTCCTCCACTTCTTCGTGATGCATCTCCGGAATGAACACTCTCTGGTTTCCCACTTCCTTTTCGGCTTTGGCCGCCGCTTTTGCCTGATGGCAGAAATGCAGCTGCGCATTAAATGCCTCCCGCCCCCGCATATCCACCTTCTCATAGCTGCCGTCCGGCTGCAGCATCGATGCCTTCACCGTATCCCGCATCTGGCAGTCCAGTATATCCTGCAGTTTCTCCTGCAGACAGGGTTTCTCCACCGGAAAAAGAATCTCCACACGGCGGTCCAGATTCCGCGGCATCCAGTCCGCGCTGGCACAATAGTACTCCGGCTTGCCGTCATTCTCAAAGTAGAAGATCCGGGCGTGCTCCAGATAATTGCCCACGATGGAACGCACCGTAATATTCTCGCTGACACCGGGAATACCCACTTTCAGACAGCAGATACCCCGGATGATCAGATCGATCTTCACACCCGCCGCGCTGGCCGCATACAAAGACTCTATGATCACCTTATCACACAGAGAATTCATCTTTGCGATGATATGTGCCTCCCGCCCCTGCTGCGCATAGGCTTTCTCCCTGTCGATCAGCCGCAGGAACCGGTCTTTGAGCCAGAGAGGCGCCACCGACAGCTTATTCCAGCTGCGCGGCTCGGAATAGCCGGAAAGCATGTTGAACACGGCCGTGGCATCCTCCCCGATCGCCTCCGAACAGGTGAAAAGGCCCACATCCGTATATAATTTCGCGGTGGAATCATTATAGTTGCCCGTTCCCAGATGCACATACCTGCGGATACCATTCTCCTCCCGCCGCACCACCAGCGTGATCTTGCTGTGCGTCTTTAACCCCACCAGACCGTAGATCACATGGCAGCCTGCCTTCTCCAGCTTCTTCGCCCAGACGATATTGTTTTCCTCGTCAAACCTTGCCTTAAGCTCCACCAGCACGGACACCTGCTTCCCGTTCTCCGCCGCCTGCTCCAGCGCCGCGACGATGGGAGAATTACCGCTGACACGGTAGAGTGTCTGCTTGATGGCCAGCACATCCGGATCCTTGGCCGCCTGTCTGACGAAGCGCACCACCGGCTCAAAGGTCTGGTAAGGATGGTGCATCAGGATATCGCCTTCCCGGATCTTCTCGAACACGTCCACCTCCTCCGGCAGCTCCGGCACCGGCTGGGGCCTGGAATAGCTGTCCTCTTTCAGGTGGTCGAATCCTTTCATCCCATACATTTTCATCAAAAAAGTAAGATCGAGAGGGCCGCCTATCGAATAGATATCCTCTTTCTCTATGGAAAGCTCATTCTGGATCAGCTTTAACAGCTTCTTATCAATGCCGTCCTCCACTTCCAGACGGATGACCTGCCCCCATTTCCGCTTCTTTAACTGTTTCTCGATCTCCTGCAGCAGATCTTCGGCGCCCTCCTCCTCGATGCCCAGATCCGCATTTCTCATGATGCGGAAGGGGAAGGAGCAGATAATATCATAATTGAGGAACAGCTTCTGGATGTTGCGCTCGATCACTTCTTCGAGAAGTATAACACGTGTCTGCTTACCGCCCGGAATCGTCACGATCCGCGACAGGACGCTGGGCACCTGCACCATGGCGAACTCCGTCTCCCCCTCGCCGTTTTTCTTCTTCACCAGCGCACCCAGATTCAGGGATTTATTGCGGATCAGCGGAAAAGGCCTGGAAGAGTCCACCGCCATGGGTGTCAACACCGGATAGACATTGTCCGCAAAATACCGATCCACATAGACGCCGTCCTCTTTATCCAGCTCCTCATGATGTCTGACAATGTGCAGTCCCTCCTCCAGCAGTCTGGGAAGCAGTGAACGGTTGTAGACCGAATACTGCTGCTCTACCAGTCTGTGTGTCTCCTCATTCACGCAGGACAGCTGCACATCCACGGTCATACCCGCGATATCTTTCTTCTTATATCCCGCATGTACCATATCTTTCAGGGAAGCCACCCGCACCATAAAGAACTCATCCAGATTGGAGGCCGTAATGCTTAAGAATTTCAGCCGTTCAAAGAGCGGATTCTTCTTATCCTTCGCCTCACTCAATACTCTTTTGTTAAAAAGGAGCCAGCTCAGCTCCCTGTTTGTATAAAATTCGTCCTTCGAAAAGTCCATTTCCATTCCCCCGTTTTCTGTTGATACACAATTCCTTTCTATTCTGCTACCCTCTCTGTCTGATCACCGGCTGAACACTGAACACTTCTTCGAAAAAGTGCGCCCGCCTCGCAAGCAGTCCTTTTTCCAGCGTAATATCCTGTGAGGCGTCCACCGTGATGATCAGTTTCTCATCCTTTAACACCGTCTTGACATTCTTGAACTTCTGCTTGTGGCTCCTGTCCAGCCCGTTGGCCACGCGCAGAATGGCTGTCAGCTTGGCGATCGTGAGATAGTCCCTGCTGCTAAACGCGCTGTCCCGGCCCATCAGGTCATAATAATCGAATTCCAGATGGTTATACTTGACCACATTGGCCACGATCTCCCGCTCCATATGGGACAGACCGATGATCTCCGTGGACATGATGATATTATAGGAACATTCTCCCAGATTGACCAGACTGATATACTTGCCGCAGTCGTGCAGCAGCGTTGCGATCCGCAGAAGAAGCCGCTCCCGCCTGCCCAGTCCGTGTATCTTCTTCATGCTGTCGAAGATGGTGAGCGCGATCTGCTCCAATGTCTCGCCTCTGCGCTTACTGCCCATATAGCGCTTGCTGATGTTCTGCGCGCAGGCCACGATATCCTGCTCAAAATCATGGCTTTCCTTGAGGATCTTGTTCTTTTCTCCGTATTCATAGGCGATGCCGTCACAGAGGCTTACGCCCGGCGCCCAGATCAGTCTGGCATCCATCACCTTGATGATCCGGTTGAGCAGCACACCGGATATGAACAGTAACGGCTCATTTTCCTCCGGTATATCCAGAATACGGGCCGCCTCCTGCACCGTCGCGTTCCGCAGGCGCTCCAGGAAGCTGTCCATGGCCGCCGCCTCGATGCTGCTTTCCTCCAGACCGGGCACATTCCTGCCCACCACCGCCGAAATATAGTCATCCACCACGATGATATTCTCGATCACCCGGTCCTTCAGATACAGTTTCTTAAAGACAGACAGCTGAGAACTGATGATCTCATCCAGCATACTTTCATTCTGCTCCGGACGGATATTCAGCTTGCCGAGCTGCTCCTGCAGGCGCAGGACACCCAGCCGCAGATTCTGTGTCGTCACAAGCGTATCCTTGTCAAACAGGGAGATCTGGATGCTGCCGCCGCCGATATCCACGATGGCGGTGCCCTTCTCGATGATCCTGTTAAAAACATCCCCCTTGGAAGCTATGGACTTGTAATCCAGAAAGCGCTGCTCCGAATTGCTGATGCATTCAATGGTAATCCCCGTGCGCTGTGCGATCTGATCCAGAAGGATCATCCTGTTATCCATCTCCCGGATCGCACTGGTGCCGTAAGCCTTATAGGCATCCACCCGGTATCCCTTCATGATCTCCCCGTAATCCCGCAGCACACGGCAGAGCTCGTCAACTCTCTCGTTGCTGATCTTGCCGTTGGCATACGTATCCGTCCCCAGGTCGATACGATGCCTGATGTGGTCAATCTCCCGGATCCCGCTCTTCGCGGAGATCTCAAATATTTTCATGGCCAGTTCATAAGACCCTACATCTATCGCCGCAAATGTCTTCATATCAGTCACTTCCTTCTCTGCCTCTTAAATAATCTATAAACTGCTGTGCCGTCCTGCCTGACAGTCCGCCGTGGGAGAGCTCCCATTTACCAGCCTCAGCCAGCAGCTTCTCCTCTTCCATCACAACACCGTACCGGACCGCAAGACCCCTGACGATCTCCTCGAACTGTTTCTTATCCGGCCCGCAGAAAAAGATCGTCACTCCAAACCGGTAGACCAAAGACAGCTTCTCCTGCACCGTGTCGCTGGAGTGCATCTGATCCCGCCTGCCTTCCTTATCGCTGAAATTCTCCCGGATCAGGTGTCTTCTGTTGGACGTCGCATAGATCAGCACATTGTCCGGCTTCTTCTCCAGACCGCCTTCGATCACGGCCTTCAAGTACTTGTATTCCGTCTCAAATTCCTCGAAACTCAGATCGTCCATATAGATGATAAACTTATAATTCCGGTTCTTGATCTGCGCCACCACGTCATTCAAATCATGAAACTGATGCTTATAGAGCTCAATGATGCGCAGCCCTCTGTCATAATATTCATTGGCGATCGCTTTGATGCTGGTGGACTTGCCCGTCCCCGCATCTCCGAACAGCAGACAGTTGTTCGCTTTTCTCCCCGCCACAAATGCCTCCGTGTTCTCGATCAGCTTCTTCTTCGGGATCTCATATCCGATCAGATCATCCAGCTGCACATGAGAGATGTTGCGGATCGGCATGATCTGCACGCCCGCTTCCGGATGTTCCACGCGAAATGCTTTATGTAAACCAAGTCTGCCGACGCCGTAAGCACTGTAGAATTCCGTGAGAACAGATTTCATCTCTGCCGCCGACGCCGTCTCTGCCAGCTGCCCCGCCAGTTCACAGATCCGGTCCCTGATCCTCGTGCTGTACACCCTGCTGGCCTGCTGTGCCCTCTCATAGTGGAGTACGAAATAAAACTCCGGCGCTTTGAGCACTTCCATCATCTCCGTATGGTCATATTCAAAAAATTCCTTAAATACAGCCATGTCGTGCAGCACAAGCTGATTGATGCTGCCCGGCACCTCGCCCCTGATCTCGCAGGCCAGACTGTAGCTGTTCTCATTGTTTACGAGCAGGTCCGCCAAATAACAGTGCCACAGATTCCCCTGGAATCCATGGGTAGCCGCCCGCTCCAAAAGTCCGTGCATACACTCAAAGAACAGCGGCCTTGCCCTGCCGTCCCCGGAGCGATAATGCTCCATCAGCCACACCATATCCCTTAAGATCTGCCCGTCCTCCAGTTCTTTGTAGACGATCAATTCCTCTTCCCGCATTTTCCAGTCTTCTCCTTTATTCTAGTAATTCCCCAGGATCTTCATACTGCGCGCCTCTTCCCGAAGGCCCCGGAGGGCATTTTTCACCGCTCCGTCCGCCAGATTGCCCTCAAAGTCGATAAAGAACCGATACTCCCAGTTCCGCTCCTCGATGGGCCGGCTCTCGATCTTGCACATGTTGAGATTGTTGTAGATAAAATGAGACAGGATCCTGTACAGGGAACCGCTCTCATGGGATACCTCCAGACAGAGACTTACTTTGGAGGCATTCTTTAAAAATATTTTCTGATTGGTGACTATGATAAACCGGGTGGAATTGTTGTCCGCCTGATTCACACCCCGCTCCAGAATATCAAGTCCGTAGATCTTCGCCGCCTGTTCGCTGGCGATCGCCGCCTGGCTCATATCCCCGTCCTCGATCACCCTACGCGCCGCGAACGCGTTGTTCTGCATACTGATCTGGCGCCAGTTCTCATGCGCATTCAAATACCGTGCACTCTGCATCAGCGACTGCGGATGGGAGTAGACCGTCCGTATCTGTTCCTGCTTCGCACCGGGCACTCCCAGCAGACAATGTTCGATCCTGATGATCTGTTCCCCGACAATATAATTCTCAAACTCCACCAGCAGATCATAAATCTCACTGACGATTCCCGCCGTGGAATTCTCGATAGGCAGCACCGCGAAGTCCGCCCGCCCTTCCTCGATGGAGCACATGGCCTCCCGAAAGGTATCCACATGAAAGGCGTTCACGCTCTCCCCGAAATACTGCATCATCGCCATCTGGGAATAGGCTCCCTCCGCGCCCTGAAAAACCACCCTGGCCTTATCTGTCTCCAACGCGTCCACACCGATAAAAGGCAACCTGCCGCCCGCGCCATGGGCCGTCAGCTTACTGTACTGCAGCTTACGGCTCATGGACATAATCTGCTCAAAAAGCTCCTGTACCCCGTGCACATTGCATTCATTGTGCACAAGCGCCCGCACTTTGCGCAGCTTCTCTTCTTCTCTGGCCTTGTCCAGCACGTTCCTGCCCGTCTCTATCTTATAATCCGCCACCTGGGAGCAGTATTCCATGCGCTCCTCGTAGAGCTTCACGATCTGCCCGTCGATGCGGTCCAGTTCTTCCCGCAATTTCGATAAATCCATCCTGTCTGTCCTTTCCTTGCTCCTTTTTCACACCCGCTGCTATTTCCGGTTCGCGAATGCTGTAATAATCTTAACTCAAAACCCTCTTGATAGCAAGACGGTTTACAGCTATAATATTAACAGAAATATTTCACTTCTGGAGGTAATTATGACGACGAAAGCAAAGAATATTCTGTTCATTTCCATAGCAGCCGTTTTTCTGATCACACTCATGGTTGTCGCTTATGTGACGAGCCGTATTCCCCTCAATGACGATGCTACAGTGGGCAATACGCCGGGCAATCTGAACAATGGCGGACTCTACTGTGAGCTGGACGGGCGCGTCTACTTCGCCAATGCCTACGATAACTACGCCCTCTACTCCATGAATTCCGACGAATCGGATATCCGCAAACTGAATGACGGCGCTTTTTCCTGCATCAATGCCGCCGGCAACTATCTCTACTATTCCATGATCGGTGAGACGGAGGACTATGATCTGGGCTTTATCGGTACTCCTTACGGCGTCTACCGCAGCAAATTAAACGGTAAGAAAGCCGTTGGCCTGGACCGCTGCCACATCATTCACATGCAGCTGTGCGGCAACTATATCTACTATGAGAAATATGATAATAAGAGCGCTGTTTCTTTAGAGAAGATCAAGATCAACAAGAAGGAGAAACAGACCGTCATACCGGAGATGATCCTCAACCCCAGCTGTTATGCGGACGGTAAGATTTACTACAACGGCGACGATAAGAACAAGGATCATTATCTCTACGCTCTGGACACCGCCACCGACACCACAAGCCTGATCTGGGAGGGCGATGTCTGGAATCCCATAGTCCAGGACGGCTATGTGTATTTTATGGATATCAGCAGCGATTACCGGCTGTGCCGTTATTCTCTGTATGACGATGTGGTAGAGGTCCTCACCAACGAACGGCTTGACATGTTTAATATCTACAACAACTACATATATTATCAGGTCAGCTCTCCCACCGAGCCTGCACTCAAGCGGATGCTCCTGGACGGCAGTTCACAGGAGACCGTGGCGGAAGGCGTATTCCAGAATATCAACATCACCTCGCAGTATGTGTATTTTAACGCGTTTGGTGAACTGACTCCGGTCTATAAGACAAGTACGTTCGGGTCGGTCAATGTGACTACCTTCGACGCAGCCATGCAGGCCGCAGCCAAAGAAAACAAATAGCACGCTACTTAGCCGTGATCTCAAAGTACCGCTTTAAGATCATTGCCGGATACATGCCTTCATAGAGTGAACGGATCTTCTCTGCCATATTCGAGGTCATATCCTCCTGTGCCGCCAGACCCGGCATGAACATGATCCGGTAATCCACATCCCACAGCCGGCTTCTTGTGGTCGTCATAAGACAGCCGGCTCCTTTGTAAAAGGCAATCCGCCTCTGTCTGGTCTTACGCGTCTCTTCCGTCAGTGAGGGCAGTTCGTCATCCTCCACTTCAATGATCACCCCATTCCAGCCGGCGCATTCCTTCTGCAGCAAAGCCAGCGCCAGAGAACCATATCCGGAACCCCGCAGCGGCCCGCATACGGCAAAATAATCCAATAATAACACACGGTTTGTATTGTCTGCCAGAAAGAACGCATATGCACACAGTACTTCTTCCTGTGTATCCATATTTTCATAGAAACCATATGCGTGATAGTTTCCCTTATTCCATGCCTGTCTGATGACCAGAAGCGGTTTCACCTCCGCAGGCGGAAAATCCTTCTTTAAATGTTCCTTGTAAATCCGGGCAGCCTGCGCAAATGTCAATTTACGCACCTGCAGACTCTCCAATCTTTCCATACCGTCCTCCTTCAGCCGTCACGCCGGATATGATGATCCCTCCGGCCGGTCCTGTTCTTTACGACACCCTTAGCGGCGCCGCACCGTGTCCGACACTGATCCGCAGTCCTTCGGCAGTTCCGCATACATCTGCCGCACGCTTTTGTGCAGCACCGGATGCTCCGCATAAGGCGCGAGCTGTTGCAGCGGTTCCAGCACAAAACGCCTGTTATGCATATCTATATGCGGGATCGTCAGTTCTTCGGTATGCATGACGCAGTCCTCATACAGCAGGATATCCAGATCCAGCGTCCGCGGTCCCCAATGTATTTTGCGTTCCCTTTTGTGTGCATATTCTATCTCATGAAGCTTTTCCAGCAGCATCTTCGGCGTGTACAGTGTCTCAAGCTCTATGGCACAATTGAGAAAGTCGTCCTGCGCCACACCACCGTAGGGCGGCGTCTCGATCAGGTCCGACATCTTAAGCAGCCTGCATTTTTCGTCGGCCCGCAATGCTTCTGCCGCCTCCTCCAGATGCCGCTTTCTGTCGCCCATATTGGAACCGCCGGACAGATATACCCTGCGCCAGCCTCTGCTGATCTTCACAGACAAAGACGCGAAGGGCAGTGCGACCGGCGCCTCCGGCTTGCGTACCTCCAGTGTGATCCGCCTGACCAGCGGAAACTGCAGCAGCACCGCCTCCGCCGTCTTCTCCGCCACCGTCTCGATCAGCTTATACGTATGCTCCTTCACAAACCTGTCCAGAAACCGGCATACCTCCCCATAATTCGTGGACAGCGTCAGATCATCCAACAACCCCGCACTCCTTGTATCCGTCTCCAATACCACATTGAGATAGAAGTTCTGTCCTTTCTCGTTCTCCTCCCGGTAAACACCATGATGCGCATATATCTGTAAATTCTCTATCACGATCTGATCCATTCCCGCCTCGTACTCCTTCTGCTCCGTACTTTTTACTTATTTTTACTTATTTTTCCTGACTTTATAACCGTCCCGGATCGCCTCCGCCATCCTGATGGCCCGCACATTCTCCTTCACATCATGCACCCGGACGAACATGGCCCCTTTCTGAACCGCGTATACGCTGGTGACAAGGGTCCCTTCTACCCGCTCCTCCTTCGGCAGATCCAGCGCATTGCCGATCACTGACTTCCTGCTAGTGCCGAGCAGAACCGGATACCCCAGACAGTGCAGCATCTCCAGACGATCAATGATCTCCAGATTGTTCTCGTAAGTCTTGCCGAAACCGACACCCGGATCCAGAATGATCTTATCATCGTTGATTCCGGCTTTATGGGCGATCTCCAGGGTCTGCTCCAGATCCCGGATCACCTTCTCCATATACCC
>VSOD01000139.1 GCA_009774655.1 Lachnospiraceae bacterium | reverse complement strand
TAAAAGATCCCCTGATGCGTCTCCCCGTCGCTGCCCACCAGTCCCGCACTGTCAACGGCAAAAATACCCGGCAGATTCTGCAGACAGACGTCATGCAGGATCTGGTCATAAGCCCGCTGCAGGAAGGAGGAATAAATCGCCACGATAGGCTTAAGCCCTCCGGCCGCCAGCCCGGCGGCAAAGGTCACGGCATGTTCCTCCGCGATCCCCACGTCAAAAAACCGGTCCGGATACATATTCCGGAAGCGTTTCAGCCCGGTGCCGTCCGGCATGGCCGCCGTAATCGCCACCACCTGCTCTTCCCGCTGTCCCAGCTTACACATGACCGTAGAGAAAATATCCGTGTAATTCGCCTTATTGTGGGGCTTACTCGGAATACCGGTCTCGATGTCAAAAGGCTCGGCTCCATGAAATCTGGCCGGATGCCGCTCCGCCGGCGCATACCCCTTGCCCTTCTGTGTGATCACATGCAAAAGCACGGCGCCCCTGATCTTCCTGGCCTCTCCCAGAAGACGGACCATCGCCGGAATGTTATGACCGTCCACCGGTCCCAGATATGTGATGCCCATATCCTCGAAGAACATCCCCGGCACGACCAGATGCTTAAAGCTGCTCTTGGCACGTCTGATCTGGCTCACCACCTTATCGCCGTAGGACTTGCCCAGAAGAGACTTATAGACACCCTCTTTCAGATCCAGATACATGTCCGCCGTTCTGATGTTATTCAGATATTTGGATACCCCGCCCACATTTTCCGAGATGGACATATTGTTGTCATTTAAGATCACAATAAAATTGGTCTCCAGACGGGAAGCGTTGTTGAGCGCTTCATATGCCATACCTCCGGTCAGCGATCCGTCCCCGATCACGGATACAATGGTATTCCGGCCGCCCTGGATGTCTCTGGCCTTGACCATCCCCAGCCCCGCAGAGATGGATGTCGAGCTGTGGCCCGTGTCAAAGCAGTCGCACTCGCTCTCCTTGCGCTTCGGAAAACCGCTCATGCCGCCGAACTTGCGCAGATTGACGAAGCCGTCCCTGCGTCCCGTCAATATCTTGTGGGTGTACGACTGATGCCCCACATCCCAGATGATCTTATCCTCCGGCAAATTCAGGAAAAGATGCAGCGCCATGGTCAGTTCCACAGCCCCCAGATTCGAACCCAGATGACCGCCCGTCTCACTGATGGAACGGATCAAAAATTCCCTGATCTCCTGCGCCAGTACGCCATAATCGCTCTCCGCGATCTGCTTAATGTCATTCGCCTGTTCAATTTTCTCTAAAAGCATGCTAAACCTCCACCCGGGCATTTCCTTCGCATTTCTATTTTTGTCTGTAGATCAACTGCCGCACCAACTCCTCCAGAAACAGATTCCTGCGTGGAAAAGAGGCCAGGATCTCCACCGCTTCCGCGGACAGCTTCTCCACCTGTCTTCTGGATTCCTCCAGACCGTGCATCCCTACATACGTCAGCTTATGGTTCTTCTCGTCGCTGCCCACCTGCTTACCGAGCACTTCCAGAGAACCGGTCACATCCAGAATGTCATCCTGAATCTGGAACGCAAGTCCGATATTGCAGGCACATCGCTCCAGCGCGCCGATCTCCTCCTGTGAAGCCCCCGCCAGCGCCGCACCGATCGTCATAGCCGCCTGGATGAGCGCCGCCGTCTTATGCTCATGAATATAGAGCAGCAGCTCCTCCGTCACATCCGTCCCCGGCTTCTCCGCCTCCAGATCCGCGCACTGCCCGCCGATCATCCCGTCGATACCGGCCCTGTCGGCCAGAATCTTCATGGACGCCGCTACCCTGCGCATCTCATCCGCCGTCTTCGCCTTGTCGAAAGCGCGCACCGCCGTCTCAAAGGCATAATTGAGCAGACCGTCTCCCGCCAGCACCGCCATACCCTCTCCGTAGACGACATGCGTCGTCTTGCGGCCTCTGCGGTACTCGTCGTTGTCCATCGCCGGCAGGTCGTCATGTACAAGGGAATAATTATGGATCATCTCCAAAGCCGCCATAAACAACGGCAGCGCATGTTCCAGCAGCACATTTTCTTCCACATTGCCGGCCTGTGCTCCTGCCGCCGTATCCGACTCTGCCATCTGCTGCCACGGTGCACTGCATACGGCAACATCACAAAACAGTGCCGCACTCTCCGCCATCATCATGGGACGCAGTCGCTTGCCGCCCGCCAGGATCGAGTAATTCATGGCTTCCGCCACCCTGCACCTGTAGCCTTCTTCCGCCGGAAGGCTGCGCTGCAGTATCTCTTCTATCGTCTTCGTCTTCTGTTCCAGTTCCTCTTTAAAATTCATCCAGTCCACCATCTTCATTGATCTGAAGTACTTTCTTCTCTACTCTGTCGATCGCACTGTTACAATGCTGCAACAGCCGCATCCCCCGGTCATATTCCCGGAATGACTCCTCCAGCGTGATCTCCTCAGTCTCAAGATGTGCGATCACATCCTCGATCTGCGCAAACGCTTCCTCCAGAGAAAGCTCCTGCTGCTCCTGTTCTGTCTGCTCTTTGTTTCTCTCCATGTCCAATGCCTTTCTGCCGCTCCTCTTCCGGCCTGCAGGTCTGCCGCCTGCCTGTCCATCCATGCCGCGATCCGAAAACCGCGCTGCAGGCCCACTTCCCATGCAGGATATCCTTACCGGTCTACGCGCTTTTTCTCCATGACCTGTGCCTGCAGGCTGCCATCCTTCACATAGACGGTCATCCTGTCTCCCACATCCACCTGCCCGACCGAAGTGAGCGTCCGCCCGGTATCGTCTGCCACATAGGCATATCCCTGGTTCAGCTTATCAAGCGGGGAAAGGCCTTTCATCTGCTCCACATAGAGCGCCAGCCTGTGCCTGCCGTCCCGCAGCCGTCTTTCCATCAGGTTCTGCAGACGTTCCTCCAGAGACAGCGCCTGCGTACGCTTCGTCCGGATTGTATTTAACGGGCTCAAATAACGCATCCGCACGCTGTACTGCTCCACTTCCTGCCGGTAATGGCGAATCACTTTTCTGCACATGTGCTGCAGCGTACAGGCATATTCCTCCAGCCTGTCCTCCAGGTGCCCGATATCGTAAACGGCCAGTTCCGCTGCTGCCGACGGTGTCGGTGCCCGCAGATCGGCCACAAAATCGGCGATGGTGGTGTCCGTCTCATGGCCCACCGCAGAGATGACCGGCACCGGACAGTCAAAGATTGCCTGTGCCACCACTTCTTCATTAAAAGCCCACAGGTCTTCGATGGAACCGCCACCTCTTCCGACAATGATCACATCCACATCCATCCGCTCCAGTGCATGGATGCCGTTGACGATGCTGGCCGGCGCCGCATCTCCCTGTACGATGGCCGGATACAGTATGATCTGCACGTAAGGATTCCGTCTGCCGGCAATGTTCATGATATCCCGCACCGCTGCGCCCGTAGCTGCAGTCACCACCCCCAGAGTCCTGATATACCCGGGAATCGGCTGCTTATACTGCGGCGCGAACATGCCGCGCTCCTCCAGTTCCAGTTTCAGCCTCTCGTACCGCTCGTAAAGCGCACCGGCACCGTCCAGCTGTATCTGTCTGGCATACAGCTGGTATTTGCCGTCCCTCTCGTAGACATCCACGCTGCCGCCCACCACGACCTGCTGTCCTTCCCGCATCTGAAAGTCCATACCGTTCCGGTAGGAAGCAAACATCACACACGCTATCGTGCCTTTTGCATCCTTTAATGTAAAATAAATATGTCCAGAGGAATGGTATTTGCAGTTACTGACTTCGCCTTTGACCAAAACTGACTGCAACATATAATCCTGCGTGAACATATTTTTGATATAAGAATTAATCTGTGCAACTGTATATATATTCTGCATATCTGCCGCCTACGCAAACTTCGCGAGAATGCCGTTGACAAAACCTGCCGACGCTTCCTGACCGAACTTCTTGGCAAGCTCCACCGCCTCATTGATCGCAACGCCGGTCGGTACGGAATCGTCATACCGGATCTCATACACCGCCAGCCGCAGGATCGTCAGATCTACTTTGCCCATCCTGGCGGTGTTCCAGCCTTCCGCCTTCTGGTTCAGCAAACCGTCCAATTCCGTGATCCTTTCGGAAATCTTATTGAATTTGTCCGAAATATAATCGGCGTCTTCTCCCTGCGCGGCATCCTCCTGCTCAAAGAAAAGTTCTTCCTGTTCCGCCATATCCTCCGGGCTGTTAAACTCCACACGGAACAACAGCTTAAAAATCTGTTCCCGCAGTTCTCTTCTGCTCATACTGATTCCTCGTCATATCTTATGTTTCCAACTGTCCTGTCGTGTGGTTCCTTACCTGTCCTTGGCCACATTGATCCCTGCGATCCGAATGTTGACGTCCGTCACTTCCAGTCCCGTCATATTCTCGATCGCGCTCTTCACCTTACTCTGGGCACGCTGACAGGTCGCCGGAATATTAAAGCCGTACTCCATCACGATGGCCAGCTCCACCTTCACCTTCTTATTAAAGATCTCTACTCTGGCGCCTTTGGCAAGTCCCTTAACCCCGACTCTGCTCAGAAGCTCATTAGCCATATTCCCGTTCATGGCAGCTATGCCCTCCACTTCTGTTGCAGCCAGTGCAGCGATCATGGCCACTACATCGTCCGCGATCTTGACTGTGCCTATCTTCTCATCTTCCTGTAATACATACGTATTCTTAGATAATTCCTGCTCCATATTACTCTCCCATTCCTGCCGGTACTGCATACCGGAATCCTGCAACCGTCTGCATAAACATGTTACTTATTTTGAATAAGTATACCAAAATTTATCATCTTTGCCTAGTACAAAAAATCTCCGGAGCCGTCAAAGCCAGAAGCTCATACTGAACTGCTCCTCATTATCCGAGTAGGACACCACGCCTTCCGGACAGTTCAGATAGCGGAATACCTCCTGCCGCGTGATCAGGGCATCCTCCATCTGCCGGTATACGTCGGCGCTCATGCACTTGAGCGTCACATACGCGCTGCCCTTCTCGTACTCCTCCCGAAAGATCCGCTCCACCTGTTCCTCATTCCACTCCGTGAAATAGAAGCCTTCCCGCACATAATAGTTCGCAGCCATGGAAGTACACTCCGGCAGCTCCACCACATTGTCCAGCGTATGCGTCAGGTTCAGCTGTTCCGTGGAGACACACAGATAATCGTAATTGATCGTTGGGATCTTCTCTCCGGGGTAACTCTCCGCACCGCCGACCGCCTGATAGGAGGCATCTCCCCAGGTCGTATCCACATAGTAGTACTGCCCCTCTACCTGCACCAGATTCCAGGCATGTCCTTCGCCGCCTACCACACGCCCCAGCACCAGCGTGGCGGGCACGCCCGCCTGATTCAGAAGATACTGCGTGGCCTTGGCATATCCCTGGCATACCGATCTGCCCTCGATAAAAACGGAACAGATATTCTGGTTATCCTCCGCCGCGGCGTCGTATTCCGTGTGGTGAATCAAATACTCATAGATGTATTTTACCTTCGTGTAATCGTCTGCCCCTGCCGGCATCCCGCTCAGGCACCGGTTTACATAATTATCTATCTGCCTCTGCTTTTCCGCAATCTCGGCCTGATCATAACGGTAAGAACCGGTAAAAGTGATCTTCCGCAGAATATCCCCCAGCGTGTATTCCGTATAAGTATAGCCTTCCACATAGAAGATCTCCGGATGATCGTTGAGGACGCACTGGAACACATGGGAAATCTGCTCCTTGTCACAGCTTGACAGCTTCACGTCTTCCTGAAACTGCGTCAGGGCATCCCGAATCTCCATATACAGCTCCTGCTCTTCCACGGGCAGCATACTGTAAGCGTATCCTTCCTCTCTCTCTCGCCGGACTACCTGCTCCGCCGACTCCTGCTCCTCCTGCCTTGCCCCCACGTCCTCCTGCACATACAGGTCGCTCTCCTGTCTTGGCAGTGTCCTCCATGCGTAAGTCAGACATCCCGTAACGACCAACATACCGGTTAATAACAAGCCCGTTTTCTTCATCTGCACACCTTTCATCACAGCCGACACCCGTCTGCTCTCTAATTCCTGCCAAACTCGGATAAGACCAGTCCTTCATTCCTGTCCAGCGTCATGCCGATACTCCACTGGTTGACGAACAGCAGAAGCGGATTATCCTTTAGATCCCGGATCTTCTTCATATCCGATGTTCCTGTCAGTTTATCCAGATCGATATCCTTATTCTCAATCCAGCGGATATGTTCATAAGGAAGATTCTCCAGCCTGATCTCTACATTATATTCATTCTCCAGACGGTATTTCAGAACATCGAACTGCAGCACACCGACCACGCCCACGATGATTTCTTCCATACCCGTATTGAATTCCTGGAAGATCTGGATGGCTCCCTCCTGGGCGATCTGCGTGATCCCTTTCACAAACTGCTTTCTCTTCATGGTATCCATCTGGCGCACCCTCGCGAAATGTTCCGGTGCAAAGGTCGGTATCCCCTCATAAACGAACTGCTCCTTCGGCATACAGATCGTATCTCCGATCGAGAAGATACCCGGATCGAACACACCGATAATATCCCCAGCATAGGCTTCACTCAGTATTTTGCGCTCATCTGCCATAATCTGCTGCGGCTGCGACAGGCGCATGACCTTCCCGCCCTGTACATGCTTCACCTCAGCGGCGGCATCGAATCTGCCGGAGCAGATACGCATAAAGGCCACCCTGTCTCTGTGCGCCTTATTCATATTGGCCTGAATCTTAAAGACAAAGGCCGAAAATTCATGCTCCACCGGATCGATCAGCCCGATATCCGCCCTGCGCGGAAGCGGTGTCGTAGTCATCTGCAAAAAGTGCTGCAGGAAAATCTCCACACCGAAGTTGGTAAGTGCCGAACCGAAGAATACCGGTGTCAGTTCGCCCGCCTGTATCAGCTCCAGATCGTACTCCGCACTGGCGCCGTCTAACAGCTCTGTCTCATCCAAAAGCTGTGCCCTGTTGGCCTCGCCGATCTGCTCTGTCAAAAGCGCCTCATCTTCCACCGCTATCCGGGTAGCATGTCCTTCCTTCGTTCCCTTCTCCGTATCGGTGAAGGTAATGACCTGCCTGCTCGACCGCTCATAAACTCCCTGGAAGTTTTTGCCGGATCCGATAGGCCAGTTGATCGGACAGGTGGCGATCCCCAGTTCCTTTTCGATCTCGTCGAGCAGTTCAAAGGTATCGTTGGCATCCCTGTCCATCTTATTGATAAAAGTAAAGATCGGAATATGGCGCATAACGCATACTTTAAAAAGCTTACGTGTCTGCGCCTCCACCCCCTTGGAAGCATCAATGACCATCACCGCCGAATCCGCTGCCATCAGCGTTCTGTAGGTGTCCTCCGAGAAATCCTGATGTCCCGGCGTATCCAGAATATTGATACAGAAACCTTCATATTCAAACTGCAGTACCGAGGATGTGACAGAGATACCTCTCTCCTTCTCAATCTCCATCCAGTCGGAGACCGCATGTCTTGCCGTCGCCTTACCCTTCACGCTCCCTGCCAGATTGATGGCGCCGCCGTATAACAGAAACTTCTCCGTCAGGGTCGTCTTCCCTGCATCCGGATGCGATATGATTGCAAAGGTTCTTCTTTTGTTGATCTCTTCCGCGTAATTACCCACGTAATTTATCCTCCAAATTCTATAACATAGATATCCCGGCAGCCTCAGGCAAGATTCCGAAACAGTCAGGCGCCGCCGCCCTCATCCCCTGCGAAACCCTTCCGTACAGGCGGGCAGCGGCTGTTTACATGCGATTCCTGCCTTCTTCCAATGTCCTGCAATAGTAGTTTTGCCTCCGGATGCCGCTTTCATACGGATACATTCTATCATAAAAATTCAGATAGTGCACTTAATTTGCATTAACCGTACTGATAATGATCGAATCGGCGCTCACGCCTGTCTTGCGGATCACGATATCCTCGATCTGTGCCCGCTGTGCTTCCGTCAGCTCCTCGGTATTGACCACCACATCCACGCTGTCGCCGTCTATGCTGACAACCGCATCCGAAAATCCCTTGGCCTCCAGCAGGATCTCCGCCGCCGTCTCCTTCTCCGCAATGTCCGTCATGGTGATCATGCTGTTGACTGCCTCCTGCTTCTGTGTATCGCTGATATTGGCATTGTTGATGATCTCCAGCAGCGTTTCCTTATTCTGCGCCCTGGTCTGTTCCTTCTGCAGCTTGGCTCCCGACATCTCGGAGACATTACCGGAGGTAAATACCGCCTCGCCGGGCACGTCTTCCATCTGTTCCTCCGCCAGCGCTTCCGCCAGTTCCTCGTCAACGCCGCCGTTCACCGCCATGGTCACATCGCTGTCCAGACTCTCGATGTCTCCGGATGCCTGCTCGATATCTTCATCCGACAGATCCATCAGTCCCGCATACTCGCTGTCATCCTGGTTCATGGCCAGATTCCCCATATCATCTGTTGCAATCTCTCCGTTGACCGTCATAAGGTCTTCATCCGTTACTTTCGTACCTGCAAAATTCAGGTAGCCCGCCACTGCGATCATGATCGCAAGCGCCGTGATCATCATCTGGTTCTTCTTGATCATATTTTTCAATTCTTTCTCCCCTTCACTGATTATTTTTCATCTTTACTATTTTTATCTTATTCGGGTCAATATCAAATAATACCTGAATTGCTTCAATAATATTTTCGCGGACATTCCCGCGGTCCGCACCCTGTGCGATCACCACAACCCCCTCCACAACAGGCTCTATCGTCATCACCACATAGGGTACGTCTCTCCCCTGTCCGTCCGCCGTATAGATCGTACTCTTCTCGACACTGCTCTCCCTGACAGTGCGCCTTCCTCCGGTAGAATCCGTCTCCTCGGTATCCGTATTCTGTTCCGGTCCGTCCTTCTCCACGATCTTCTGCTCCGAACGCTGCAGGGTGATCAGCACTCTGACTTTCCCCACGCCCTCCACACAGCGGAGCGCCTCTTCCAGCTTCTCCTCCCAGTAACCGGCATAGCCGGAAGTATCCTCCTGTCCTGTCTGCACCTTATGATCATCGATTGTATCATCTATTATGTTCGATAAACCGGACTTTGAATCTTTTTTTTCGACCGGAACAGCAATCACACATAACAGAATACCGACCAGGATTATGATCAGACACTGGTCCTTCTGCAGCTTTTTCCCGCCTGTCAGCTTTTCCATCATCTTTTTAGCCGCTTCCACTGTATCTCACCTCCACCTGCTCCTGTGCTATACCCAGAATATCAGCGAATACCTTTCTGTACTCCTGCACTGCCTGTGTCTCCACTCCGGCTTCATCCGTCTGCCCCGCCTCACCCCCTTTTTGCTCCGTCTCAGTTCCGATCTGAATCTTTTCTATCATAATAGGAACATCCTCCCTCTCCTGCGTCTTCCCGGCAAGTGTGATCCGTACC
>VSOD01000138.1 GCA_009774655.1 Lachnospiraceae bacterium | reverse complement strand
CAATCCGGGGCGAAAGTGGGATACGCTCACCTATGCGGCATCGGCTATGCGTTTCCTCAAGGCCATTGATAAGAACCGTCAAAGTGTGCTGCTGTATGGTAACAACGGTACGAAATGGAGATACGTCAAAGCGCCGTCGGTGGAGACGAAGATCTGGATGTGGGAAGCAGCCAGTGTAGGAGCCGGATTCTGGAACTGCATGTTTAACGGACAGCATCCAGGTCAGACTCTGGACAGAAGAAATCAGGGAATCGAGACAGAGGTTTATCAGTACTTAAAGGACAATGAAGTCTTTCTGGACGGACAGTGCCCGAAAGCAGACGTCGGGATCTTCTATTCCAAGTTCAGCAGAGATGCGCTTGGAAATGATGTGGAGGAAAAAGATCAGTACGGTGTATTCATAAAAGGGGTAGAGCGTGCTTTGGTCGAGAGTCACATTCCCTATGGTTTCATTCCAGATCTGGATTTTACCCGTGAGAGCCTCCGGGGGATTCAGACGCTGGTACTGCCAAATGCGGCTTATATGAGTGACGAGCAGATTGAGATCATTCGAGCCTATGTAAGAGATGGCGGTGGTCTGGTGGCTTCCTTTGAGAGTTCTCTATATGATGAAAAAGGCCGACGTCGGACTGATTTTGGATTGGGCGATGTATTTGGGGTCAGCTTTACGGGGATGAGAAAGGATACTTCGTTTGACTGTTATCAGCTGATCCGGAAGAATCATCCGGTGCTGGAAGACATGGGGGCTGAGGAAACCTCTGTGTTGATGAATGAAGGATGTACATTGTTATGTAAACCGATTAAGGGAAAAGAAGACGGTATGGTGTGCAGCTATGTTCCCATGATCTACAATCAACCGCCGGAATATGCCTGGATTCCCGAGATGCGTACAGAATTTCCTACGATCATGGAGAATACTTACGGGAAGGGCAAAGTCATATATTTTGCAAATCAGACAGATAAACTTATATTTACAAATGGACATGAGGATTTTTGGCACACATTTATCAATGCAGTGACCTGGACAAAGAAGGAAGAATTCAGTCTATGGGTGAAAGCGCCCACAAGTGTTCACGTGGTGCTGATGGAAAACAAAGATCATCCGGAGCAGAAAGTGATTTCCTTCGTCAATACGACAGGCGGTTGGAGCAGGCCGCTACGAAGTATCTGTCCGGTATATGATATTGAGGCACTGGTAACTTTAAAAGAAGGAGGCACGCTGGAAACAACGATCATGAAAGGAGAGGGAGCGATCGCAGTTGAAGAAGTGAAACAGAACGGAAAAGCAATGGCCAGGATCATGGTCAGGGAACTGAAGGATTTTGCGGCGGTTTCAATCCGGGAAGGATGAGGCGGCCGGACTGCCGGATGAAGGGCAGTAGAGGGTATGGCAAATGATGATAAAAAAGAAGGAGGAACTACTATGAAAAGGAAACTTGCACTTGCAATGGCAGTATGCTTGACAATCTCTGCACTTGTTGGATGTGGACAGACACCGGCCGACACGCAGGGAGCACAGTCTGCACAGCAGGAAAGCACAGAGGCAGAGAACACGGAAAAGGAAGCTGCACCGGAGGAAGATGCACAGTCGACAGAGGCTGCGGCGGATGATACGCAGACGTCAGGGGAATTGCCGGATGTGCCGGTGACGATACGGTTTGCAACACAGAGCATGGATCGGGAGACATCGGTAAGATATCAGGTTTTAGAGCAGTTTCAAAAAGATTATCCGAATGTGACACTCGAGATTGAAGAGAGTCCAGGTAATGACCTGATCACGAAGATAAATACGGATGTAATGGGGGATAATACACCGGATATGTTTACATTCTGGCGGCCGGAGGCAAAATGGAATGTGGATAAATATGTTGAAAAGGGAGCTATCGCAGATTTAACTGACTGGATAAATGAAGATGAATTTTTTACAGATTTATTTCCGGAATATGCCTGGAAAACTTCTACAGTAAATGACAGGATTTACTGCCTTCCGAAAGAGAACTTTTATGTTGAATTTCTGGTAAATAAGGAGATATTTGAACAGTATAACTTGGAGCTTCCTACAGATTGGGACAAATTAGTAACAGCATGTAATGCGCTTCGTGAAAATGGTGTGATCCCATGGACGGTGGATACAAAAGAAGGTATGGATGATTCTTCCCGTATTTTTAATGCGATCATTAACCGTGCAGTCGGAAACAGTAAGGGATTGGAGCTTTTAAAAGGAAATGAAAGTTTTCAACAGGAAGATGTAATCCGTGCGCTGGACTATTTTCTGGAAGTGACGGTAGGAAATGCACCGGAGGATGCAGCTGCTTTGGATTCTTCACAGATTATCACGAAGTATTTAAATACCGGAAAGGCGGCGATGATTTTAAATAATGTTTCTCTGGTAGATAAGAATTTAACAGATGATATTTTTGACAAATTGGTCCCGTTAGATTTTCCACTGACTCCGGTATCTGTAATTGATAAGCCATCTTTGGAGCAGGATTTGACACAGCTGGTTTATATTGGAGCAGATGGATGGAACGATGCGGATAAACAGCCGTATTTAAAAGAACTTGCGAGAAGACTTGTTAGCAGGGAAACAGCAAAACTTTATGTTGAAGAAGAAAGAGGAATCGTCCCTCACCTCGGTCTGGAAGTCGATGAATCCAAGATCACGGATCTGCAGAGAGAGGCATCCGCGATCGCGGAGAACAGCGACGGCGATAAGTGGCTGTTGTCTTTTGCAAAAGCAGGACCGGTAGATGAGTTCAGAAGAGTCATCAATGAGGCGTGGGCAGGCAAATATGCGAGTGGAGAAGAACTGGCAAAAGCGTTGGATGATGTGCTGTACGGAAAATAAAGATAAAACAGATCACAGATTGACATCCCCCTCTTAACGAGGGGGATGGTGCTAAGAGAGAGAGGACAGACTATGGGAGGTTTACGATATCAGAAGAAAATCCTGTTGTTTATCATACCGGCATTGTTTCTATATATTTTGTTTTTCATTTATCCTTTTTTTCAGACTGTTTTTTACAGCTTCACGAATTGGGATGGTTTTACCGGGGCATCTCTTATAGGGGTGAAGAATTTCGGACAGATTCTGGGTGATGAGGTATACAGGACGGCAGTGGGAAGGATTTTTATCTGGGCAGGGCTGTCCATTCTTTTAAAAGTGGGGTCTGCGCTGGTGATCGCATATGTGCTGCGCAAAGGCGGAAAGGGTGCTTCCTTTTTCAGAACAGTGGTGTTTCTGCCTTATGTGATCTCGTCTTCTGCCATGTGTCTGATGTTTTCGGTCATGTACGACAAGGAGATCGGATTGATCAATATTCTGCTGCGCGCGATCGGTCTGGACAGTGTGACACGCTACTGGCTGGTAGATGAGAAGACAGTATTCTATGCCGTGATATTGATCCCCATCTATCAGGCGATCGGTTATTTCTTTGTCATTCTTTTTGCGGCGATGAAGGATGTGCCGGAGGATCTGTACGAGGCGGGAAGGCTGGACGGCACTACACCGCTGACAGAGTTTACGCGGATCACAATTCCTTATATCTGGCCGACACTTGTGGTCTGCATCGTACTTGCGATCAACGGGGCATTTCAGAATTTCGACTATATCTTCATTATGACAGGTGGAGGTCCGGGACATGCCAGTGAGGTGCCGGCAACGTACATGTATAAATCAATTTTTGTAAACGGACAGTATGGATACGGCAGTGCGGCCGCATTGATCCTGTTTGTGATCACACTGGTGGTAACAGGATTTGCCAGGAAGGGCCTGAACCATATGTACAGGACAGAGTAGGGAGGGATGCACCATGAGTAAATTGAAGAGAAGAGGTTATCTTGTTATAAAGAATATCTTTCTGGTTCTTGTAGTGCTGACTTCGCTGTTTCCGATCTATTGGACACTGGTGAATTCCTTCCGCACTAACACCCAGATCTTAAGCGTATTCCGCCTTTTTCCGGAACAGGTGGGCTTTGAGAACTATGATAAGATTTTTCGGGTAGATGTGCTGCCTACGGCTTTTATGAATTCAGTCGTGATCACAGGCACTACAATGGCACTGACAGCATTGTTGACAATGATGGCGGCCTATGCGCTCAGCTGTTATCGGTTTAAGCTCGGTGGCTGGATCTATTCCCTGTTCGCAGCGGGTATCTTCATTCCCAGTGCAACGACGATGGGTATGATCTATAAGCTGCTGCAGAGTATGCAGCTTTTGGGAAAACGAAGCGGCATCGTGCTTCTGTATACGGCAGGAAGGATTCCGTTGTCTATTTTCCTTCTGGTGGCATTTATGAAGGCGATTCCGGATTCCGTGAAGGAGGCGGCCGTGATCGACGGATGTTCCCCGTGGAAATTATTTACGAAGATCATATGTCCGCTGTCCCAGAATGGCCTTATCATCGTGCTGATCCTGACGTTTATCAACGTTTGGAATGACTATATCTGGTCTATGATCCTGCTTCCGTCGGCGTCCAGGAGGACATTGACTGTGGCATTGGCTTTCTTTAAAGGAGAATATTTTACCGACTATGGACTTCTGTCTGCCTGTGTGATCGTAGGACTTCTGCCGATCGTAACGGTCTATCTGATCATGTCGGATAAGATCATCAACGGAATGGCGGCAGGTGCGGTAAAGGGTTGAGTTTGATACAGTTTACAGGAAAGGGATACTTATAAAGATGGAATATAAGACATTTGGAAAAACAGGAAGAAAGGTAAGCCGCATCGGATTCGGCGGAGCGGTGGCGGGATTAAAAAATTATCTGCATGAATACGATCCCGAGAGTGATGAGAGCATCAAAGGCGTGGTGGCGGCCATTGACAAGGCACTGGAGAAAGGTATCAATTATTTTGATACAGCGCCCGGATATGGAGAAGGGCGAAGCGAGAAGATGTTCGGTATGGCACTTGAGGGAGTCGATCCGGAACAGATTTTTCTGGCGACTAAAGTAAGCTACGGCAGTTATGACGATGTGATGCGTTCTGCGCATCAGAGTCTCAAAAATTTAAGGCGGGATCAGATCGACCTGCTGCAGATTCACGGTGATTCGATTGGCAGGAAGCGGGCGGATGACATTATGGGCACCCGGGGGATGCTGGCGGCAATGGAAGAACTGAAAGCGTCCGGCATGGTAAAATATATCGGTTTTACCAGTGAAGATAACAATGACGTTGTCTACAGGCTGCTTCACAGCGAGCGGTTTGACGCGATACAGATGTGTTACAACCTTCTGTTTCAGCATCCATATGAACCGAGCAGACCCTTTGGCAGTATGTATGAGGCAGAGGAAAAAGGAATGGGGATCGTGACCATGCGAGCTCCCACATCCGGTACTTTCCAGAGGTGGATTCAGATGGTGAATCCGGAGAATACCTTTAACTACACAAGGGCATTGATCCAGTTTGTACTCTCGAATCCGCTTGTGGATGTGGCGCTGATCGGTATGCGCTCTGCAGAGCGGGTACTGGAGAATGTGGCGATCTGCGAGGAGCTGGACGGCAGGATCGATATTGACCGGATGCATACCAGATATGTTTAGGGAATGCATGAGAGGGGAGAGGTGTTATCATGGTAAAAATCGGTCTGGTAGGACTGGGGAAACATATGCTGTCGCAGATGATCCCCAATCTGTTGAGACTTCCGGTCATCATCACGGCAGTCTGTGACAAGGACGGGGATAAGCTGAGACAGATCCGGCGCATTCTTCATCTGGACAGTGAGAAATGCTATCTTTCCTGGGAACAGATGCTGGAGAAAGAGGCGCTGGACGGTGTGATCTGTGTGGCAGATGCAAATCTGCATTATATGGTTTCCAAAACTTCTCTGCAACGCGGCATTCCGGTATTTGTAGAGAAGACGCCCTGCCGGAGTGCCGCTCAGGCAGCAGAATTGTGTCGTCTGCAAAAGGAACATCATTGTTTCGGAATGGCAGGATTTAACCGCAGATATACGACGGCTTATCGAATGATGAAGGAAGTGACGGAGTCGGAAGCATTCGGACGTCCCTGCCTGTATCTGGCAAAATATAATTCATCTGCGTATTCGGACAGTCAATATTTTGTTTTTAATCATGTGATCCACCATCTTGACCTGATGCGGTATCTGCTTGGTGAGATCGACAGCATCGCTGCACAGAGGATAGAGAAAGCAGACGGAATGACAGGGTATCATATCAGGTTTCGTTCGGTGTCAGGGTGCATGGGCTTTTTACAGTCGGCATCTCTCCAATGTGAAGCCTACCCTGTGGAACGGGTCGAGATCACCGGGGACGGATGTTGTGTGACGGCAGATAATGTAAAGATGCTGCAGTATAACAGACCGGTTTCTGCCAAAACCGAGAAAAATCCGCTTCTGGGTGAGCATGATTCGCTGTGTTGGAATTACAACCAGGGCCATTCTTCCATGTACGGTCATTATGGGTATGAACGGGAACTGGCGGATTTCGTGGAAGCCGTACAGGCAGGCAGCCGGCCGGAAAATACGTTTGATGATATCTGCGGGACAATGCTGCTTTACGAAAGATTACTGGAACACTGCACCACCGTATCTGGCGGAGCGGAAACCGACTGCAAAGTGTGAAGGAAAAGAACAGGGATATAAAGGGATAAAATGGAAAAAACAATGATAAAAGAAATTGAGGAATACGACATTATCGTGATCGGGCATTTGAAGTGGAATCCTTATTTTGGAGAGTCACAGGATGCTCCGCCCAGAGGGGATCCGTCTACCTGCACTTCTGTCCTGGTGCGGGGAAAAGAGCAGGATGGACGAAAGTTTGCGTTGTTGATAGATCCTACACTGCGTCTTGACAAGGAGGCGTACTATTTTGATCTGAACAGAAGATGCGGACTGCAGCCGGAAGACATCACACACTGCTTTTGCACCCATGAACATTTTGACCATCAGGCAGGGCTTGCCTATTTTCCGCAGGCCGAGTGGATAGCAGGAGAACAGACGGCGGAAGAATTGAAGCATTCTCCCTATATCGACGGCAGCAGGGTGCGGGGCGTCAAAGGCAGCTTCTTACCCGGCGTGGAAGCCGTGCCTTTGCCGGGACATACGGATTCTCTGCACGGCGTGGCATTCTGGTATCAGGGCAGGCATATTCTGGCAGCGGGAGACGCTGTGATGACGAAAAACCATTTTCGGGAGAATACAGCCATGTTTGAGAAGGATACGGCCATGGCGGCAGAAACGATCCGGCGGATCAAGAGAACCTATGATGTGGTCATTCCGGGTCATGACAATCTGATCTTAAATACCTGCGTTGCAGCTTCTGAAAATGGTTGTTTTGGCGACAAAGGATAAGAGGACGCGGATCCGTAATTTTCCAAAGGAAAATCTGAAACAGGCAGGAGTATGAGGATGATAAAAGTGTTGGTGATATCCGACGATATGACGGGAAACAACGATACCGGTGCGTTGTTGAATCAGGCCGGTCTGGACACTGTGGCAGCGCTGCGTGACAGTCTTCCCGGGAAATATATCGAGGGCAGGGATGCGCTGTGCTTAAATACGGACAGCAGGGCGCTTCCTGCGCAGGATGCAAAAGAACTGGTCAAAAAAGCGGTGGAACAGTATTGGAAGCCGGGCGTGTTATGCTGTAAAAGAATAGACAGTACGCTGCGGGGTAATATAGGTGCGGAGATCGAAGGAATGTTGGAAATGCTTCCGGAAGGCTGCAAGGCTGTGGTAGTACCGGCTTTTCCGAGAGCAGGGCGCATCTGTATCGGCGGATATATGATGGTGGACGGCGAGCTTCTGACTTCCAGCGGCGCGAAGAGAGATCTGAAGACACCGGTGCATTCTTCCAGAGTACAGGAGATTCTGGCAAAAGAATGCAGAAGAAGTATACAGACAATAGAGCTGCCGGAAATTCGGAGTGGAGAAAAAGAACTGGCATATAAGATACTGAAATCGGAAGCGGATATTCTGATCATGGATGCCATTTGCGAAGCGGATATTGACAGGGTTGCGAAAGCCTGTGTAACGGCAGATATCCCGGTAGTCTGCGTGGATCCGGGGTGTTTCACCGTCAGGATGGCACAGCGAAAATTTGTGGAGAAGACGCGCAGTGCCAAAAATCTTCTGGTGGTGGGCAGTCTTTCCGAAGTGACGCGAAAGCAGATCGCCTTTCTGGCAGAGCAGACAGAGCTGTTTATCTGCCGGGTGCCGGTCAGGCGTCTTTTGAGGGAATTTGAGAGCGTGCGGCAGGAAATACTGGAGAAGGTCCGGGAGAATGCTTCACAATATGAATCCATCTGTCTTTTGACAGATGAGAATGAGCCGGAAGAAGGCATTGCCAAAGCGCAGGAGATCTCGGACCGGTTTACGGAAATCGGGGCCGGCGTCTGGAGAAACCTGCAGGCAGAGATTGCCTGTGTTTATCTGTGCGGCGGAGATATCGCCAAAGACTTTCTGGATAAAGTCCGGGTATGCGCGATTGACATGAAAGAGGAAATAGCGCCGCTTGCTGTCTATGGGACGGCTATCGGAGAAAATCAAACGACAAAGGAAAAAGGGTTCCAAGTATTGACAAAGGGTGGTATGATAGGTTCCGAAAGCACTGTATATGAGATGCTTGTATATGCGAAGCGCGCACGGAGAGAGGAAGGAGATAAAAGAGCATGAGGGCAAAGCGAAACATTGTGATTCCGATTGGAGATATCGCCGGGGTGGGGCCGGAGATCGTTGTCAAAGCATTGAGTCATCCGGAAGTATATGAATGGTGTAATCCGGTCGTGGCGGGGGAACGCACGGCATTAGAGCGTGCGCTGCAGGTGACAGGCCTGCCGCTTACACTGCGGGAGATACAGGATGCGAGGGCGCAGGAATATTGTTGTGGTCAGGTTGCCTTCTATGATTTGAAGAATGTAAATGCTGCGGAAATTGCATTTGGCAGGATACAGGCGGGAGCGGGAAGAGCGGCCTATGAATTTATCGAGAAAGCGGTAGATCTGATGAAAGAAGGCCAGGCGGATGCCATCGCTACCACCACGATCAACAAAGAAGCGTTGAAAGCGGCTGAGATACCTTATATCGGCCATACGGAGATCATAGGAGCCCTGCTTGATACGCCGGATCCGATGACCATGTTTCAGGTACGGAATCTGAAAGTCTTCTTCCTGACCAGGCATCTTTCACTTAAAGATGCGATCGCGGCCGTGACGCGGGAGAAGGTCTATCAGTACATAAAGAGATGCTGTCAGGGTATGAAGAATCTTGGCTATGAGAATCCCAGACTGGCAATCGCAGGATTGAACCCGCACAGCGGTGAACACGGCCTGTTTGGCTGGGAGGAAGTGGAGGAGATCATGCCGGCCGTAAAACAGGCGCAGGAGGAGGGAATCATGATCAGTGGACCGATCGGGGCAGATTCTGTATTCCATCTGGCGCTTGCAGGAAGTTTCGACGCGGTCATCTCCCTTTATCACGA
>VSOD01000137.1 GCA_009774655.1 Lachnospiraceae bacterium | reverse complement strand
CATGAATCTTCTTCCTTTCGGCGTTCAGCAGAATACCTCCAAGCGCTGCCGCCAGAGTATCATAAAACGGCTGCATCTTTCTGTCCAGTGAAATGACTCCGGTTTCCAGGCGGGAGGTCTTTATCATGGACTGCATGAGAAAATCCAGCTTTTCAAGCTGTCCGCTGGAAGCCTTCAAAAACTCCCTTTGTTTTTCTTCCGGCACAGGCTGTTCCAGCAAAGTGGCATTGATCATTTTCAGATTGCTGACCGGCGTTTTTACCTGATGGGATATATCGGAGATCAATTCCTGCAAATCAGCCCGTTCTTTCGCTATACTCTCCCGATTCTCGCGCAGAACGTCATAGAGGTGGGCCAGCCGGTAATTGATTTTGAAAAACAGATTTTCTTCTTCGTGCATTTGCGGCGGTGGTGCCGCTCCATTCAACATATCGTCTATCGTCCGGCACAGATTATCCGAGAATAACACCAGCTTCCGGCGCAGAAAGACCACAAAAAGAACTACACAGGAGAACACCAGCAGAATAAACAACAGGCACAGCCACACGATTGCTGTAGTATTTTGAGCAAAAAGGAACGCCGAAATGATGGTCACAATGGAGAGCACACCTAAAAAAGCTGTCCCCGCCGCACAGACGCGGTTAACGGAAAGTCTACTCCCATTCACTTTTTCATCCCTCCGATCCACATATAACCCATGCCATAGACCGTCTTGATATATTGAAGTCCGTCCGTTTCGATTTTTCCCCGGATACGGCTGATCGCAACAGTCAAATTATGTTCATCAACAAAATTTTCGTCTGCATCCCACAGTTTTTCAAGAAGTACCTGACGGGTTAGAACAATTTTCGGATTTCTCACCAGTACCTTTAGCAGTCTGTATTCCAGCGGCGTGAAGATAACCGATTTTCCGGCGAGAGTAGCAGTCAATTCCGAAAAATTGATGGACAGCGTACCGTCTGTGTAGCAGTCACCGCCTGTCTGCTTCCGGATACGGGCCAAAAGTGCCGAAACCTTTTTGCGGAATACGCTGATAGGAAACGGTTTTGTTACATAGTCGTCCGCCCCCAACTCAAAGCCTTTGAGCATATCGCTCTCCATGTCGTTCGCTGTCAGGAAAATAACTGCAGTATCAGGCCGGCGCTCCTTGATTTTCCTGCACAGTTCAAAACCGTTTCCATCAGGCAAATTGACATCCAGCACAATCAGATCATAGTCCTGCGCTTTACAGAGATCGTCCGCTGCTGATTTTGTCATGGCAGCATCCACAGTGTAACCCGCTGCTGAAAGATTGTAGCAAAGCGTATTGTTCAAAAGTCTGTCATCTTCAACCACTAAAAGTTTCATGGTATTACACCCCCTCCTGATCAGGATAACACAAAAATGTTACAGAAATCTCACAAGTTAAGATCGTCAGAAAAAGTGTAATAAAGATCTAAATTTATGTCAGAAAAAGTGTCACTGTCATTTGAATATTCGTCAGAAAAAATGAAAAGCCGGAATCCCGGCTTTTTACTTATGCACAAGTTGAGCAAACGCCATCTCCCAGTACTTTTCCGGTATATCCGGCCAGTTTGCTTCTCCTTCCGCCTCCCTGCACAGTTTCATCGCCTGCGGCAGACAAAGAGGCGTATAGTCATTCCCCGTATACAGACAATGCAGAATTAATTCAGGCCAATGCAGCGCTTTCTCCATAATCCCGGAAGTCAGAAATTCTTCCTTCACGGCATCCACATCGTAATTTAACTGAAAAAACTCCTCCTTCCATCCATGATCCGTTCCATGCAGTATCATATACTGTGTCTTACCTTCATAATACCAGGGAACCCCTACAGAACCCGGATGAATCAGCTTTTTGGAACCAAACATAACGCTCTCCTGTATATGGGTGTGTCCGCTGATAATCAAATCCACATCCAGAGCTTCTATGATCTTTTTCAGATTATCATTTTCAGATGTTAACAATTCATTGGATCTTGTAAGGGAACCATGGCAATAACGAAAAACGGGATACCCCTCTTTCTCATAAATTCCCTGAATATCCATCTCTTCATAAAAATCCAGATCCATTTGCGTAAGATTTTCATAAGTATAGAGCAGATTACCGCTGGCGGAAGAATAAGTCCATCTCTGCTGCGGATCTTTCCGGTGATCCAGCATATAATCCTCTCTGTTTCCCCGAATAAACGTACAGCGATACTTCTCTTTCATTTCATAGATAATCTTCATCGTTCTCTGCGGATAAGGGCAATCACTGACGTAATCTCCCAGAAAAAGGAATTCATCCACATTTCTCGCAAGTGCATGCTCAATACAGGTCTCTAAAGCAATATGATTACTGTGAATATCCCCGATCACCGCCAGCTTCATTTATCTTCTGCTTCCTCTTCTTCATCTACGATATCATCCAGATTCTCTATCTCATGATGCCCGTCGCTGAGCTTCTCTCTTACCTTGGCGATTCTGGCCACCTTCACATTATCATCCAGATTGATCATCTTCACGCCGGAAGTAATTCTTCCCAGAGTGGAAATATCATCCATGCGGAGCTGTATGATAATGCCCTCTGTGGTGATCATCATGATCTCATGCTCATCATCCACCGCTTTCACACCGACCACATCTCCTGTCTTCTCGGTGATCTTATAACATTTGATACCTTTGCCGCCTCGTTTCTGTACCGTAAATTCATCTAGGTAAGTACGTTTTCCCATACCATTTTCGGACACGATCAGAAGAGAATCGCCCTGGTGATCCAGCTGCATTCCGACGATTTCATCCCCGTCTGACAAATTCATGCCGATCACACCCATAGAACTTCTGCCGGTGGGCCGCACATCTGTCTCCTTGAAGCGGATACACATACCAAGTTTTGTCACCAGGAAGATTTCCGTATCCCGGGAAGTTGTCTTTACTTCGATCAATTCATCGTCTTCCCGCAGATTAATGGCAGCAAGCCCGTTTTTGCGGACATTACTAAATTCCATAACAGGTGTTTTCTTTACAATACCGCGCTTTGTGACCATGAAAAGATTTTCATTCTCCTCATAATCCTTGATCGGTATCATCGCCGATATCTTTTCTCCCGGATTCAGCTGCAGGATATTGACAATGGCAATCCCTCTGGCGGTCCGGCTGGCCTCCGGAATCTCATACGCTTTGATCCGGTATACCCGTCCTAAATTGGTAAAGAACATCAGATAGTGATGCGTCGATGTCATCAGAAGATCCTCGATATAATCTTCCTCGATCGTCTGCATTCCTTTAATGCCCTTGCCGCCGCGGTTTTGTGACTTGAAGTTATCCACAGTCATACGTTTCACATAACCGAGACTGGTCATGGCGATCACGGTATTTCCTTTGGGAATCAGATCCTCCATATTGATGTCATAGACATCGAATCCGATCTTACTTCTTCTGTCATCTCCGAATTTCTCGGAAATAATGAGGATTTCTTCTCTGATCACTCCCAGCAGCAGTTTTTCATCCGCCAGAATTGCCTTTAATTCGGCGATTTTAGCCATTAACTCCCTGTGTTCGTTCTCGAGTTTTTCTCTCTCCAGACCTGTCAGCGCACGCAGACGCATGTCCACGATCGCCTGTGCCTGTGCATCGGAGAACTGGAAACGCTCGATAAGCCTTTCTTTCGCGATCGGCGTAGTCTGGCTGCTTCTGATGATCTGGATCACTTCATCAATATGATCCAGCGCAATCAGAAGACCCTGTAAAATATGATCCCGTTCTTCCGCTTTGTTCAGATCATATCTCGTCCTTCTGGTCACCACTTCTTCCTGATGTCTGATATAGTGCGTCAGCATGTCAAGAAGATTCATGACCTTAGGTTCATTATTCACCAGCGCCAGCATGATAACGCCGAAGGAATCCTGAAGCTGTGTATGCTTGTACAGCTGATTCAGGATCACGTTGGCATTGGCATCCTTGCGCAGTTCTATCACGATACGCATACCTTCACGGTTCGTCTCATCCCGAAGGTCCGTGATACCGTCAATCTTTTTTAACTTCACAAGATCTGCGATCTTTAAGATCAAGTTGGCCTTGTTGACCATATAGGGAAGTTCCGTCACGATGATGCGGCTCTTTCCGTTAGGCATCGTCTCGATATCCGTGACAGCGCGTACTCTCACCTTGCCGCGCCCTGTCCTGTAGGCTTCTTCCGCCCCCCGCGTACCGAGGATGATTCCGCCCGTAGGAAAATCAGGAGCTTTCACGATCTCCAGAAGCTCCTCCATATCGGTGGCTCTGTCCTCATTCACACGATTGTCAATGATCTTCACTACCGCACTGATCACTTCCCGCAGATTATGAGGCGGTATGTTAGTAGCCATACCAACCGCAATACCGGAAGTACCGTTTACAAGCAGATTCGGATAACGGCTGGGCAGAACCTTGGGTTCTTTCTCCGTATCGTCAAAGTTGGGAGCAAAATCAACGGTATCTTTATTGATATCCGCCAGAAGCTCCATGGAAATTTTGCTCAGCCTTGCCTCCGTATAACGCATGGCCGCCGCTCCGTCGCCGTCCACGGAACCGAAATTTCCGTGTCCGTCCACAAGCGGATATCTGGTAGACCATTCCTGCGCCATATTAACAAGCGCTCCATAGATGGAACTGTCACCGTGGGGGTGATATTTACCCATCGTATCACCGACGATACGGGCACTCTTTCTGTGAGGCTTGTCCGGGCCGTTATTCAACTCGATCATGGAATAGAGAACCCGGCGCTGTACCGGCTTCAAACCGTCTCTTACATCAGGAAGCGCACGGGCCGCAATAACGCTCATGGCATAATCTATGTAAGAATCTTCCATCTTTTTTTTGAGATCTACTTCCTCAATCTTGTCAAAAATTCTATCATCCATCCTGTAACAATGTTCCTTTCCGGTAACCCGTCATTATCATATATCCAGATTCTTTACAAACTTCGCATTTTCTTCGATAAAGATCCGGCGCGGCTCCACCTTGTCACCCATCAGCGTGTTAAAGGTAAGATCCACCTCCGACTCTTCTTCCTCGTTGATATTCACACGAAGCAGGATACGTTTCTCCGGATCCATGGTAGTTTCCCACAGCTGGTCCGCGTCCATCTCTCCCAGACCTTTGTACCGCTGAATCTTATTATTCTGGTCGCGTCCCACTTCCGTAAGGATTTTTTCCAGTTCCTCATCGCTGTAGGCATACCACACCTGCCTGTTTTTCTCCAGTTTATAGAGAGGCGGCTTCGCCAGATACACATGTCCCTGCTTGATCAGTTCCGGCATGAAACGATAGATAAAAGTCAGCATCAGCGTAGCTATATGCGCCCCGTCCACATCGGCATCCGTCATAATAATGATCTTGTCGTACCGCAGCTTGCTGATATCAAAATCATCATGAATCCCCGTGCCGAAAGCCGTGATCATGGCTTTGATCTCAGCATTGGCATAGATTTTATCCAGTCTCGCCTTTTCCACATTCAGGATTTTACCGCGAAGCGGCAGAATAGCCTGCGTCGCACGGCTTCTGGCAGTCTTGGCAGAACCGCCTGCAGAATCTCCCTCCACGATATAGATCTCGCAATTCTTAGGATCTTTATCGGAACAGTCCGCCAGCTTACCCGGAAGAGCGCTCCCTTCCAGCGCCGTCTTACGCCTTGTCAGATCCCTCGCCTTTCTGGCCGCCTCTCTGGCACGCTGCGCCAGAATCGACTTCTCGCAGATCGTCTTGGCAACCGACGGATTCTGCTCCAGGAAATAGGTGAGCTGTTCACTGACCACACCGTCAACCGCTCCTCTGGCTTCCGAATTCCCCAGCTTCTGTTTCGTCTGTCCTTCAAACTGCGGATCTTCCACCTTTATACTGATAATAGCCGTCAAACCTTCCCTGATATCCTCTCCGGAAAGATTCGCTTCACTGTCTTTCAGCAGTTTATTAGTGCGTGCATAATCGTTAAAAGTCTTCGTCAGCGCATTCCTGAAACCTACCAGATGCGTACCGCCCTCCGGTGTATTAATATTATTGACAAAAGTATATACGCTTTCGTTATAGGAATCATTATGCTGCAGGGCCACCTCCACATACACGCCGTTCCTGCTGCCCTCGAAATACATAACGTCGTTGTACAATGATTCCTTACTCTTATTCAGATATGTAACAAACTCCTTGATACCGCCCTCGTAATGGAATTCTTTCTTCTGTTCCTTCCCTTCTCTCTCATCAATAAGAACAATTCTTAAACCTTTCGTCAGAAAAGCCGTCTCCCGAAGCCTTGTTTTAAGCGTATCATAGTCAAAAACAGTCTCCTCAAAAATCGTCTTATCCGGTATAAAGTGCACTTTCGTTCCCGTCTTATCGGCTTCACATTCTCCCACTACCTTAAGCGGATAACACACATGTCCTCTCTCATAGCGCTGTTTATGCACCTTGCCTTCCGCACAGATTTCCACTTCCAGCCAGTCGGACAACGCATTGACCACGGAAGCTCCCACGCCATGCAGGCCGCCGGATACCTTATATCCTCCGCCGCCGAATTTTCCGCCGGCATGAAGAATCGTAAATACCACTTCCACAGCGGGAATACCCGCCTTGTGGTTGATCCCCACAGGAATTCCTCTTCCGTTATCCTCCACGGTGATTGAATTATCCTGATTGATCGTAACATAGATCGTGTTACAGAAACCGGCCAGCGCCTCGTCAACCGAGTTATCCACAATCTCATACACCAGATGATGAAGTCCTCTCAGTGACGTACTGCCTATATACATACCGGGTCTTTTCCTGACTGCCTCAAGACCCTCCAGAATCTGTATTTGATCTGCACCGTATTCGTTAGCCATATTCACCATGCCCTTCTTCAACGCCGCTATCCACGCTTTTCGGCTGACCATACAGCCTGTATCAATAAATAGCTATACTATAATTTTACCACTCTCTATATGAAAAACTTTGTCGATTTCAAATCGGTTATTCACAAATTCATCCAGCCCCGTACAGGTGATGATCGTCTGAATATCCCCAATCGTACTTAACAGATAATTCTGCCTGTTGCTGTCAAGCTCCGACAAAACATCATCCAACAGGAGCACCGGATTATCTCTGGTCATCTTCTTTACCAGTTCAATCTCCGATAACTTAAGTGAAAGCGCCGCCGTCCTCTGCTGCCCCTGGGATCCGAATTTGCGGATGTCGATATCTCCCACCACAAAACTGAAATCATCCCTGTGCGGCCCCGTACTGGTCTGCTTTAACTTGACATCCCGCTCCTGATTCAACGACATCTTTTTCTCATACTCATCTATGAGCACATCCGGCTCATACTGAATGACGAGATTCTCCCTGCCGCCCGACAGTTTCCTGTGTATCTCCAATATGATCTCATTCAGCTGCTCCACAAAGAGCTGCCTTCTCTCTATGATCTTACTTCCGAAAGAGATAAGCTGCGAATCCCATATATTCAGGGTATCGCGCAGAGAAGGATTGAAATACATATCTTTCAACAGTTTATTGCGCTGGTTTACGATCTTGTTGTAATTGTTCAGGTTGTAGAGATAGAACTGATCCAGCTGACACAATTCCATATCCACAAATCTTCTTCTCTCCGCCGGACCATTCTTAATGATGCTTAAGTCTTCCGGAGAAAAGAAAACAACATTCAACAAACCAAGCAGCTGTGCCGCTTTCTTGATCTTCTGGCCGTCAATCGCAATTCCCTTGGACTTGTTTTTCCGAAGATGCATATCCACTCTCGTCTCTATACCTTCTTTTTCCAGATAAGTCCTGATATGCGCTTCCTCTTTCCTGAAATTGACGACGTCCTTATCCTTTGTTCCTTTGTGGGATTTCGTAGTAGCCGACATGTAGATCGCTTCCAGAATATTCGTCTTACCCTGCGCGTTATCTCCATAGAGAATATTTGTGCCGCTGCTGAAATCAATATGTAAAGAGTCGTAATTCCTGTAATCTGCAATTTCCAATGATTTTATAATCATCAGTTCTCTACCCTAACCTGTTGTCCGCCGTATTCTATCACATCGCCCGGATGAACCTTCTTACCGCGCTGCACCTCCACAACACCGTTTAACTTAACCTGTCCTTCCTGTACCTCGATCTTGGCATCCACACCGGATTCCACCAGACCTGCCAGCTTAAGCGCCTGTCCCAGCTTGATAAAATCGTCCCTGATCTTTATTATTTCCATATTTTTCTATCTTATTCCCATCAACTTTTGATAATCGTGAACCAACTTTCAGAGTATGCTTCCTTAATTCACCGTCGTAAAATTCACCGGCAGTATCACATAGATATAAGTCTCTTCCGCATTCCTGATAAAACAGGGAGCCTTCGGATTGACCATAAACAGATTGATCTCTTCATCCTCGATCACGCGCAGGGAATCGATCAGGAACTTTGGATTGAATCCGATCATCAGATCCTTCCCTTCCTTGTCAATATCGATCTCCTCATCCATGCTTCCGACAGTGGAATTCATTTTCAGCTGTATCATGCCTTCCATAACACTCATGATAACAGGCTTCTTGTCCCCTTCTTTTACAAGCAGAGTAGCCCTGTCGATACAGTTGAGCAATTCCTTTTTGTTGATTCGCACTCTTGTCTCGTAATCGCTGGACAGCATCTGTTCAATCCTGAAATACTCGCCCTCGATCAGTCTGGAAACAACGATCGTATTATCGAATTCAAACAAAATGTGCTTACTTGTAAAATAAATGCTCACATCCTTATCCATATCGCCGGAAAGGATCTTGCTTATTTCATTCAATGTCTTACCGGGTACGACCACTTTCTTGTAATCATAAGAATTCTTAAGCAGTATCCTTCTGATCGAGATCCTGTGGCCGTCAAGCGCAACCACCTTCAACGTATTGTCACTGATCTCGAATAATTCTCCTGTCATCAGTTTGTTATTATCGTTATCCGAAATGGCAAAGATCGTCTGTCTGATCACTTCTTTCAAAGTAAACTGGGACAGCATCACGCAGTCATTCTTCTCGATCTCCGGCAGGAAAGAGAAATCTTCTCCTGATTTCCCGATAATGTTAAATTTGGCCTTTTCACAGGTAATGGTCGTCTTAAAAGAATCATCCGTCTCAATCGTGATATCATTATCCGGAAGTTTCCTTACGATCTCCAGAAAAATTTTGGCATCTAACGCGATAATACCCTTCTCTATGATCTCACCGTCAATGACAGTTTCTATACCAAGTTCCATATCATTAGCAGTCAGTTTGATCTCACCGGTTCTCGTATCTACAAGAATACATTCCAGAATAGACATCGTCGTCTTGTTGGGAACGGCTTTGGAAACAGTTTGTACTCCGTTTAAGAGACTGGACTTTGAACATACAATCTTCATAATGTGTATAGGTTCCTTTCTTGTATATGTGCAAAAATTTTGGGCTGCCATCAGGTAATATATTAATAATTTATTTCATAGTCTTAGTAATAAC
>VSOD01000136.1 GCA_009774655.1 Lachnospiraceae bacterium | reverse complement strand
TGGTAGCTGACTTTAGGGTCAGCCATGCAGCCCAATCACACCACAAAAACACGGCCGGTCATGATCGCTGCATTGCACTTCTCACAAAACAGGGTGATACCGGAGCCCTCGCCGAGCTGCAGACGCTCTTCCCGAAGCCACTGCTGGATCTGATTGGTAGATACGTCACACTCTTCTGAAACCTGCGGGATCGTCGCTGTCCTGTGATCCTCAATATATTTCTTCACTTCCTGAAACTTCTCTTCCAGAGCCTCCCTGCACGCCATACAGATCGGCGGTCCGGAGACATAGTTAAAAAGTTTTCCGCATTTTCTGCAGTTTCTTGCATTCATGGTATCGTCCTCCTGTATCTGTTATTGCAATATCCGCGTCATAATCCTCTTCCGATCGCAAGCGTTACAAAATAAATGCGCTTCACCCCTGCCCTGCGCAGTTCATAACTCATTGCATCTATTGTGCTTCCCGTCGTATAGATATCATCGATAATTATAACCGTATCTAATTTTACATCATTACGGCAGATTTTGAAAGCCCTTTTCAAATTATTTTGTCTCTCGGCCAATGGTAAATCTTTCATGGGCGCCGTCCTGCGCACTCTTTTCACCAGTTCCGTTTCCACCGGAACGTGTATGCGGCGACCAAGTTCCCGGGCCAGCACCTGCGCCTGGTTATAGCCTCTTGCCCGCTTCTTCGCCGCATGAACCGGCACGGGAATGAGTGCATCCGGCCTGCGCCGCGCGATCCATTCTCCCAGATCCGCCGCCATGCACGCGGCATAAAAGGCCCCATACTCCTGCCGTCCCTTATATTTAAAGCGGTAGATGGAATCCGACACGCTCTTATAGGCAAAAAGCGCCCGGCCGCTGTCAAACAGATGCCTGCGGCGCATACAGTCGCCGCAGTATTCTTCCGTCTCCGCGGAAAGCTCTTTCCCGCATTTCAGACAATAAGGCTGCCTGATGCGGACAAATTCAGATTGACAGGTCTCACAGACAAGACTTCCGAAGGGCCTGACCGCCCTGTCACAGACAGGACACCTGCGCGGATAGAAGATATCCGTCAGTGTCCTCAGAAATGTAATATTCATCGGTTATCGTACCTCTTTCGCCATTCTTCCCGTTCTCCTGCTCCTGCCGCAGAGACCGCGCGGGAAGATCATGTGGGGATCAGTTCCCTGATCCGTTCCGCCAGACCGGTATACCGTCTGTTCTGGTAATTGTTGTCCACCATCTCCTGTACCGTGCGCCGGCTGCCGAGGATCGTCACGCAGTTCTTCGCCCTCGTCACCCCCGTATAGAGAAGGTTCCTGTTAAAAAGCATCTTCGGCCCCGTCAGAAGCGGCATGATCACCGCCGGATATTCGCTGCCCTGGGACTTGTGGATCGTCACCGCATAGGCCAGCTCGATCTCGTCCAGCTGTGCATAGGCATAGGTGACTCTTCTGTGCTCGTCGAATTCCACCACCACTTCATGCGCATAGTCATTGATCTGTCGAATGATGCCGATATCGCCGTTAAAAATACCCGTGCCCTTGTCGATAGGTATGCCGTACCTGCTGACAATCTCCCACTCCAGCTGATAATTGTTCTTGATCTGCATGACCTTGTCATTTTCCCGAAAAAGCGTCTCCCCCGAGGTATATTCCTTTTTTTCCGCGGAAGCCGGATTCAGATATCTTTGCAGGATGCCGTTCAGAGTCTCCACCCCCAGCTTCCCCTTGCGCATCGGCGTCAGTACCTGTATATCGTAAGGCTGCGCATCAACATAGGAGGGCAGCTTTTCGGTGATCAACTGTATCATATGCTTATAGATAACATTGGTGTCATTTCTCTCCAGAAAAAAGAAATCCCGGCTTTTGTTATCCAGCGCCAGCTCTTCTCCCGCATGGATGCGGTGTGCATTCCAGACGATATCACTCTCCCCGGCCTGCCGGAAGATCTTCTCCAGCACCACCATCGGAAATCTGCCGCTGTTCATGATATCCTGCAGCACCTGTCCCGGCCCCACCGAAGGGAGCTGGTTCACATCCCCCACCATGATAAGCCTGGTGCCCACCATCACCGCCTTGAGAAGGGCCTGGAAGAGAAAAATGTCCACCATCGACATCTCATCCACGATGATGACATCCGCCTCCAAAGGGTTGCCCTCATTGCGCTCAAACCGGGCCGCCCGGCTCTCACCGGAAACTTCCCCGCTCAGCTCCAGCATCCGGTGGATCGTCCGCGATTCGTACCCCGTGGCCTCGGTCATGCGCTTCGCCGCCCGCCCGGTAGGCGCCGCCAGATAGATATCCATCCCTTCCGCCAGAAAATACCGTATGATCACATTGATAGTCGTCGTTTTGCCCGTCCCCGGCCCGCCCGAAAGGATAAAGATGCCGTTTCTCACACTCTCCAGCACGGACTTTTTCTGCAGCGCATCCAGCTCGATCTCCAGTTCCCGGGCCAGCCGGTCGATCTTCTCCACGATTCCCTGCTCCTGTGCCGGCAGAAACTGTTCTTCCTCCGCTCTGACGTTCAGATCGTGCAGCATCCTGGCACAGTTCAGCTCCGCATAGTAGTAGGTGGATGCATAGACTCTGCACTCTTCCTCCCCCGGCGCGGGCATCTTCATGACCAGTTTCTTATCCATGGCAAGATTGCCCAGCTGAGGCTCCATAAGCGCCGGCTCCAGTCCCAGCAGTTCCCCCGCCTTCTTCAGCAGAATGCTCTGCGGCAGATAACAGTGCCCCTCCGCAGCCGCCAGCATAAGCGTATAGAGCAGCCCGCTCCTGATCCGAAAATCCGAGTCCGTGTGAATACCGATCTTCGCCGCGATCTCGTCCGCGATCTTAAATCCGATCCCGTGAACGTCCTCCGCAAGCTGGTAAGGGTTCTCCTTGAGAATGCCGTATACCCTGGCCCCGTAAGCCTCATAGATGCGGAAAGCAAGCGTGTTGGAAATCCCGTATTTCTGTAGAAAAGACATGGCCTCTCTGGCGTCCCGCTTCTCATAAAGCGCCGCCGCGATCTCCCGCGCCTTGCGGTCGCTGATCCCCTTGATCTCCGCCAGCCGCTCCGGCTCCTCCTCAATAATGCGGTAGGTATCCGCCCCGAATTTCTTCACGATCCTTGCAGCCAGTGCCGCACCTACACCTTTCACCGCCCCGGATCCCAGATAACGCTCTATGCCTGCCGCATCATCCGGCGGTACGATTTTATACCGTTCTATCTTGAACTGTTCACCGTATACAGCATGGGTGATATACTCCCCCTGTGCCTCTATCGTCTCACCCTGATCCGCCGTCTGAAAGATACCGACGCAGGTGATCTCCTCTTCGCCGTCCACCAGGTTCAATACCGTATAACCGTTCTCCGCATTACGGAATATGATATGTTCAATAAAGCCCTTGACCGTATCCATCGATCTGCAATACTTCCTTCGTTAAAATCAGCAAAGGGCTGCCTGCCGGCAGCCCGTCTTACTATCATGCTTCCTTTACTTACTCCCTGTTTCCTAAATATCATAATTGCGCTTCGCCTGTTCATATAACAGCTGCGCCAGAGAATTAGACCGTTCATCCGCCGTCTGGGCAGATACCTGCTGAATGACAGATTCCTTAAAGTAATCTGTCATATTGGCGGCATAGGCGTCGCCTTCTTCATCATCACTGAATGCCTTGGCGGCCTTCTCCATCTCTTTATAAATCTGCTCCCAAAGATAAGCCTCAAACTGCTTACAGGCGTCAAAAAGGGCTGCATCTTCCTTCTCCTCGGTCTGCGCCGTGTTCTCCAGCTTCTTCTGCAGATTCTCTGTATTGACTCTGTTAACGTCCGTCATGTAATCCGTATACATGCCCAGTCCGGTCAGATCCATAGCCATATTGATCTTAGTTCCTTTCTCTCAGCCCAGATTAACGCTTCAGATTATTCGCCACTTCCATCATGGAGTCGGATGTGGTGATCGCCTTGGAGTTCATCTCATAGGCACGCTGCGCCACGATCAGATTGACCATCTCATTGGCTACCTGTACATTGGAGCCTTCCAGATATCCCTGTATGATCCTGCTCTTGCGCACATTCGCGTTGGTATCTTCATTGATCGCACGTCCGCTGGCATCCGTTGCTGCAAAAAGTGTGCTTCCGATCCTGCTCAGTCCGCCCGGATTGCTGAACTGGAAGGTTCCGATCTGGACACCGATCGGCTGCGGATTGTTCTGGTCGTCAGGATAGCAGATCTGTCCGTCTTCTGTCATGGAAAGATTGCTGGCAATATAGGTTCTGGGCAGGGAGATCGCACGTCCTCTGGAATCCATGACCGGAAGACCGTCGGAATTCGTCAGCATCATGCCGCCGTTACCGCCCAGCGCCCATGTGAAATCACCGTTTCTCGTATAGTATGTAGTGCCGTCATCTCCACGTACCGCAAAGAAACCGTCTCCCTCGATGGCAAACGCGGTATCGCTCTGGGAATCCAGCAGGCTTCCCTGTGTGAAAATGGAATTGATCGACGAAAGCCGCACACCCAGTCCGACCTGTGAGGTGGTGGGCTTGGGATCCCCGTTCGCCGTCGTGGTAACGGAACGCAGATTCTGGTACAGAAGTGATTTAAACTGTGCCACCTGTCCCTTATATCCGGCGGAATTGACATTCGCCAGATTATTGGCGATCGTATCTACATTCGTCTGCTGTGCATTCATACCGGTCGCTGCCGACCACAAACTTCTAACCATAATTAAACGCCTCCTATAATCTGCCTAATTGATTCACTGCTATGTCAAGAGATTCATCAAAGGTTGTGATCACCTTCTGATTACTCTCATACTGTCTCTGGATCGCGATCATGTTCACCATCTCGGTGACGATGGAAATATTGGACTTCTCCAGTGCCCCGGCTCTGATCACGGTGCCTTCCACTTCCTGTTCCAGTCTCCGGTTAGCCGTCGCATCCTCATCGAGAGCCGCTTCCAGCGCCTGCTGCGCCGCTTCTTCCTGCTGCTGCGCCGTACGCACCGCAGCTTCCAGCTCTTCCACATTGTCCGAGCCGCCGGCACGCGCGATATTCAACGCTCTCTCTGCTGTGGCGGTGTTGGTTCTCGCTCTGGAATAAGCCGTTCTCGCACTTTTGACCGCGTCACTGTCTACGATCTGGAAGAAATTCTCCCCGAAGTGCTGCAGATTATCATAATCCTCGAAGTCTACCACCCCGATCGTCGCTACCGGCGCCCCGTTCTGGTAGATCTCACCGTTGGTATTGGTGCTGATCTGCTTGTCATTGGGATCCAGCTTAATGCGGCGGCGGTTCTCATCCAGAACAAAATCTCCGTCCTGCGTCACGAGATACCCCTGTGTATTCATGGTAAAATTACCGTCCCGTGTGTACTTCACGGAAGATACATCTGCCTTGTTCGTGTATTCCACAAGGAAAAAGCCCGGGCCGTCCAGCGCGAAGTCAAGGACATTATCTGTCACCTTGATCGGTCCTTCGGCATAATCCGTGTAGTCCTCTCCCACCTTCACACCCAGGTTCATGCCCGTCCGTGACGACCATTTCTCCGGAGCGTCCGTCAGTTCTTCATAATATGTTCTGGCGGTAGAAAGGTTCCTCGGCAGATTCCCCGGTTCCGACAGATCCTTGATCTTATAAGCCAGCACCGTATCAAATGCCTGGCTGGTGGCTCCCTCTTTCTTGAAGCCGTTGGTATCGGCGTTGGCCAGGTTGTTGGTCATGACATCCATCCGGTGCTGTTCATTGATCATCCCCGTGTACGCCGTATACAATCCTTTCAGCATAGCGCTTCTGCCTCTCTTTCCTGTCCTGTTCACCATTCTCCGCCGTGCACTCCTGCCAAAACAGGCGCCGCCGGACAATGCTGTCTGACTTTAAATTTTATCTGTAACGATCATTCTGATCAGGATTCATCCGATTCCATATCAATCCTCGCGGTATCCTGCAAGGAATTCCACATATTTGCCTGTGCCGACAGCGACCGCCGTCATCGGATCCTCCGCCGTCATCGTGTTGATGCCCGTATGATGCGCGATCAGATCCTCCAGGCCGCGCAGCAGGCTGCCGCCTCCTGTGAGTACAATCCCTCTGTCCGCAATATCCGCAGCCAGCTCCGGCGGCGTCTTCTCCAGAACACTGTGAATCGTCTCCACGATCTGCACCGTCGTCTCGTGCAGTGCCTCTTCCGTCTCCTCCGAGGACACCTTCACGGTGCGCGGCAGACCCGTCACCAGATTACGCCCTCTTACATCCATATAGTCTACTTCCGGCCGCTTGTAGGCGGAACCGATCTTTATCTTCAAATCCTCTGCCGTCCGTTCACCGATCAGCAGATTATGTTTCTTACGCATGTAACGCACGATCGCCTCATCGAAATCGTCTCCAGCGATCTTAATGGAAGCGCTGACAACCGTACCGCCCAGTGAGATTACCGCTATATAGGAAGTACCGCCGCCTATATCAACAATCATATTGCCGCAGGGCTTGGAAATATCAATCCCCGCACCGATCGCCGCCGCAATGGGCTCCTCTATGATGGACACCTCTCTGGCGCCCGCCTGATAGGTGGCATCCTCAACCGCCTTCTTCTCTACTTCCGTAACACCGCTTGGCACACAGACCGCAATGCGGGGTTTCCGGAATGTCTTCTTACCCAGAGCCTTCTGGATAAAATATTTCATCATCTTCTCTGTTACCTGATAGTCCGAGATAACACCCTGCCGCAGCGGCCTTACCGCCACGATATTGCCCGGGGTCCTGCCCAGCATCAGCCTCGCGTCCTCGCCGATCGCCTTGATCTTGTTCGTATCTCTATCAAAAGCTACAACAGAAGGCTCTTTCAGTACGACGCCCTTGCCCCTGATGTAGACCAGTATGCTGGCTGTTCCCAAATCAATTCCGATATCTGTATACTGCATTCCCTTTGATCCCCTTTCCCGTGATCTCTCTATAATAATTTCCAATTACTGTCAAAATAAACCATCATTACGGCCCTCTGCCGGGCAGTCCGCCGACCGATTTCAGTAAAAAGCGCAATACGCTGGATATATTATAACCTAAAGGAATGGTTTTTCAAAGGCTTTTATAGATTTTTTAAAAAATTTTAAAAATTAAAAAGAACACCAAAAACAGAACGGCTCCTTCCGTCCTGTTTTCAGCATCCGTGCTCTGTAAATTTATATCGGAGTATTCCTCCGGTTTCTTAACCTTTCGACAGAAGAAAAGCATTGCCAAAACTTTCCTTCTATACCTTGAGGTCAAACGGTCGATACAAAAGCGGTGACTTCTGCAGTTCCTCCACCAGCTCTTCCGGATCCGGGGCACCCTGCGCCTCGGCTGCCTCCGGCAGATTCTCCGTCACCTTCTGCAGCTCATCCGGCTTCATCTCCTCCTGAAGGACATCCTGCATTTCTTCCTGCAGCTCAAGCGCTTCTTCCATCACTTCATCCAGTTCTTCCAGAATGCCATCGCTCTCCGTGCCGGTAACCTCTTCCACAAGATCTTCCATTCTCTCTTCCGGTGTCTTGGGCTTGCTCTTCTCCACTGCCTCGGCAATCTTCTCCCCGATCTCCTGCGATTCGTCCATCATATGCATCATCTGCTCATTGTTGTAGGCCATCTTCGCCGCCTTGATCTGATCTTCATAAGATTGGAACATCTCCAGCTTCCTGGCGATCTCCTCCACCGTCTCACATTTCACATTTTTCAGATTTTCCTTCTGATTCTCGAAAAAGGCTACCTTTCTGTCCCGCTCCTCCTGCCGCTCCATCTTCTGCTGTGTGCTTTTCAGGCCGCGTCCCATACCTAAAAAGCCGCTGCCAAAAACAGAACTACCAAATCCATGCATACCGATATTCATAGAGATACCTCCCTCTTCCCGTTTCTTTCCGACTTCCAATATATAACCCGCCGCTGCCCACTCATATGACCCGCCTATGCCTTACAAAAAATGCGATGCGTAACAGCGCAGACCAGCTCCGCATCTGCTGTGGCTGCAGCACGACATCGGTTATATTTATTATATCGTCGGCCCGGGCGCCGCCGTGAAGGCAGGCAGGAGAAAATTCATGTCATATTCCCACCGTTTCACAGCATGGATTCCCTTTCTCCTGTAACATCTTCTCTTCACAGCATGGATTCCCGGCTTCCTTTAACGCCTCCTCTTCCTGTATGCTTTCCTTCGCCTTTGTAGCTGCCCGGCAGACAGTCATTTCTCCGGAATAACTGTCTGTCATGGGGGGGAGAGGCATTCGGCTCAACCGTTGCCTTTCCTCTCCTTGTCCAGCATCTTCTTAATATAGATACCCGTATAAGAAACCGGGTTCTCCGCCACCTTCTCAGGCGTGCCCTCGGCGATCACGGTGCCGCCGCCTTCGCCGCCTTCCGGGCCCATGTCAATGATATAGTCCGCCGTCTTGATCACATCCAGATTGTGCTCGATGACCACCACCGTATTGCCGCCTTCCGCCAGCTTGTGCAGAATATCCACCAGCTTGTGCACGTCTGCAAAGTGCAGTCCCGTGGTAGGCTCGTCCAGAATATAAATGGTCTTGCCCGTACTGCGTTTGCTCAGCTCCGTAGCCAGTTTGATCCGCTGCGCCTCACCGCCGGACAGCGTCGTAGAGGGCTGGCCCAGCTTCACATAGGACAATCCCACATCATAAAGCGTCTCGATCTTCCTGCGGATGGACGGCAGATTCTCAAAAAAGGGCATCGCCTCCTCCACGGTCATGTCCAGCACATCATAAATATTCTTACCTTTATATTTTACTTCCAGCGTCTCACGGTTATAACGCCTGCCGCCGCAGACCTCACAGGGCACATAGACATCCGGCAGGAAATGCATCTCGATCTTGATGATGCCGTCGCCGCCGCAGGCTTCGCATCTGCCGCCCTTCACATTGAAACTGAACCTGCCCTTGCTGTAGCCTCTGGCCTTGGCGTCCTGGGTGGAGGCGAACAGATCTCTGATCTGGTCGAACACCCCCGTATAGGTGGCCGGATTCGAACGGGGTGTCCTGCCGATGGGAGACTGGTCGATGTCGATCACCTTGTCCAGCTGGTCGATGCCTTCAATTCCCGTATGTCTGCCAGGCACGCACCGCGCCCTGTTCAAGTCCCGTGCCAGATGCTTGTAAAGGATCTCGTTGACCAGTGAACTCTTGCCGGAGCCCGAGACACCCGTTACGCAGGTCATGATTCCCAACGGGATTTTAACGTCGATCTTCTTTAAATTGTTCTCCTGCGCGCCTTTCACCTTCAAATAGCCGGTGGCTTTTCTTCGCTTCTCCGGTACGGGAATCCGCAGTCTGCCGCTCAGATACTGTCCCGTAACGGATTCTTCCACCTGCATGATCTCCTCAGCCGTGCCCTGCGCCACAACCCTGCCGCCGTGGGAGCCTGCCCCCGGCCCGATATCCACGATATGGTCCGCTGCAAACATGGTGTCTTCGTCATGCTCCACCACCAGCAGCGTGTTGCCCATATC
>VSOD01000135.1 GCA_009774655.1 Lachnospiraceae bacterium | reverse complement strand
ATAAAGGCGGGTGCCGAAGCAGGTATTCAGTATGAATGAGAAAAGAGGATAAATGTATAAGCTGACATAAGCTGTGGTAAGGCTGCATAGATTGTAGTAATGATCTGCGCAGCCTTTTTTTATTAAGCTGCAAAGCAAACCTGTTTTAATCTATTTTAATCTATGGGATAACAGGAGCTTTGTTATAAGGCTGCTCTAACCCGGCGAGGTGTCCAGTATGGTCGCTGTATTATCGAATATATCCAATATTATCATTCCGGTCATTATCTTTTACGTTGTGGCTTACGGGCTGGCGGCCAGAAGTAATGTGTATGAGGATTTTATCAAGGGAGCGAAGGACGGGTTTTACACGGTCATCCAGATCATGCCTACGCTGATCGGGCTTATGGTGGCGGTGGGGGTGCTGCGCGCGTCCGGCTTTCTGGATTTCGTGGGCGGGCTTTTTTCCGGGGCTGCGGCCAGGATGGGCTTTTCTTCGGAACTGGTGCCGCTTATGCTTATTAAGATGTTTTCCTCCTCCGCGGCCACGGGACTGGTACTGGATATCTTTAAGAATCATGGGCCGGATTCCCTGATTGGCCTGACTACTTCGATCATGATGAGCTGTACGGAGACGATCTTCTATACGATGTCGGTTTATTTTCTGGCGGCTAAGGTGACGAAGACCAGATATACGCTCAAAGGGGCGCTGCTTTCTACGTTTGCGGGAATCGCGGCGAGTATCATTCTGGCGGGGATGCTGGTTTAGCAAAAGTGCGGCAGAGGAGAAAAACAGAACACGAAACAGCTGACAGAACAGCACGGAAAAACAGCACCCCATCAAGGAGTGCTGTTTTTCTGTGTGAGAAGGATAGAAATGTGTAAACCCAAATATATGTCAACAGCGCATTTGCATGGAATGCAGCTGTTATTGTTAGTCGAAGCCGATCGACACCAAGCCAGCACCGGCGGCTCCATTATTATGTAGGTCAGAATAGTCATTTAAGTTATGTATTCCCCAACTACAAGTAATACTATACATGGGAATTGTGAATGGGATGTGTCAAATATCGAAAGAAAAAAGAAAGAAATTATAAAATAAATTTTATAATTGCAAATTGTTAGAATATTTGTCGAAAAATGTAGTGCGGACTATGCCGCACTACGAGGTTATTCCTGCGTTACCACACGGATGCTGTAGACCTTGCCCAACTGCGCCGGGTATGTTTCCATAATGCTGCCGTCGTATTCGATCTCAACGACATCTCCGGCCTGCAGTGCGATTCCTTCTTCATTGCTGAGAGAAATCTGGTCGGAAGATGTCAGCTCTGCGGAACCGGCGACAGGCTCTACCAGAATATACGTATCCGTTGCTTCCAGAACCGTTGCCTGAAAAATAAACAGCGCAGCAGTTCCGTCTGCAGAACCGAAGAATTCTGTTATGCTCTCGACCAGCTCGGGAGTGGGTTTATAGATGCCCTGATAAGGCTGCTCTACGTATGCCACGTTATTCTTTTCGTAATAGAAGATCGTAGTGGTCTGGTCGTCACAATTAAGATTGATCAGAATATAATCATCAACCGCCGGGGCATCCCTTGTGGATCGTTTGTTCGTTATCTCCATATTCTGCAGAAGCGGCATAAATTCATCTACGAAAGCCTGGTCGATTGAGATCATGGAGATGTCTCCGGACTGGATTTCAATGGAGGTAATGTCCGCCGTGTCGGGCAGGATGATAGGCTCGCCCTTTTTCCCGCATGCAGTGGTCATACCAAGTACCAGTATGATCAAGAGAATGGTTTTGAATTTTTTCATGGTATACTCCTTTATTTGGATTTTTACATTGCCATAATGAAATAATACAACAAAACGTAGTTGAATGTCCAGCATATTTGGTGACATAGATGTTAAGGATCAGGGGGATCAGAAGTCGGATAGCGGGGAATTGACGGGAGAGGGAAGAGGAGGTTGCTATTGAAGGCATTGCATATCTGTGATATAATTTTTAACGTATTATTGTAATGTCTGGGTTGTATTTGCAATACTTTTGCGGTGTTTGATCATGCATTTCATAATGGTGTATAGAGAATGTGGAAGATGCATTAGAAAATATGATTACGATCATAGGTCCCAGCGGGAATGGGAAAAGTACGTTGGCGGATGCGTTTGGATTTATTGCTGACTGTCTCGAGCTGGGGCTTGAAGCGGCGTGTGATGCGAACAATCGCGGCGGATATGATCAGTTGATTTCACAGGGGGTAAAAGAGCCAATATCCTTTGAGATATATTATAGAGAGAACAAAAATACGACACCCATCACATATGAATTGGAGATTGACAAAGATAAATATGAACGGCCTTATGTCAAAATGGAGCGTTTGAGATATCGTAATCAGAAAATTGGTCGTCCTTTGTCCTTTTTATATCTGCAGAACGGAGTGGGATATGCGTTTGAAGGAAAAAAAGGGGGACAGGATGAACAGGGAAATGAAATAGACGGGAAAAAAGTGAATGTGAATTTAAGCGATAAGAGACGTCTGGGAATTGTTACTCTTGGGGCGATGAAGCAATATGAGAGAATCGAAAAATTCCTTGGATTTCTGAGAAGCTGGTATTTGTGCTATTTCCTGCCAGATGTTGCAAGACGGATCCAGACTGCGGCACCGCATCCCTATTTGGACCGTCACGGAAGTAATATCAATAATGTGGCGCAATATATGTACCGCGAAAATAAGAATGAATTTATGAAGGTATTGGAGCATATACAGGACAAGCTGCCCGGTATTTATAAGATTGAACCGCAGAAATTTGACAATGGCCAGATGATGTTAAAGTTTTGGGAAAACGGGTTTGAAAATGCATTTTATTCTCCCAAAATGTCAGATGGTACCTTGAAACTCTTTGCCTATTATTTGCTGCTGCATGAGAGAAATCCAAGACAACTGGTATTTATCGAAGAGCCGGAGAATGGACTCTATCATCATTATTTAGCCGATCTGGCCGGAGAGATGGCAGAGAATGTCGGAGACAGCAATAAGAAGCAGTTATTTGTCACCACACACAGCCCTTTTTTTGTAAATGCACTGAGACCGCAGGATGTCTGGGTTTTGAAAAAGGAGGAAGATGGATATTCGACTGCCACACGGGCTTCCGAGTATCCGTTTGTAAAGGAACTGTCAGAAGAGGGCGTGGAACTGGGGGATATGTGGTACAGCAAATATTTTGGATAAGGAGCGGGTCTATGTATTTTCAATTTGCATCGCCAAGTTTTCATTTTTTTGTGGGTAGTTTGACGAAAAGGATAGAGACTGCATAGATGAAAGTAATGCATGTGTCAAAGCAAACGGGAGGAGGGCGAAAACCGCATGGAAAATACCGGAATTCTTGTTACCATCATCATAAGTATCGTTCTCCTGACCCTGTTTCTGGCAGGGATCGTTTTTGTCATCCGCAGCGTGCGCCGCAACCGCCGTACGGGTGTGATGGACGAGATGGAAGGGCATGAGTTTGAATATTTCTGTGCGGATCTGCTGGAGAAGCAGGGATTTGTGGATGTGGAAGTGACCCGCGGCAGCGGTGATTTCGGCGTGGATATTCTGGCGGAGAAGGACGGGGTGACTTATGCGGTGCAGTGCAAGCGTTACCACGGGACGGTCGGCGTGGACGCCGTCCTGCGGACTTACGCCGGCAGGGATTATTACGGCTGCATGGTGGGTGCGGTGATGACCAACCAGTATTTTACGGCTCCGGCAGTGGAAGCCGCGGAGAAGCTGCACATTCTGCTCTGGGACAGGGGATATGTGGATGACGTACTGGCACAATGAGCATCTTACAATATTAATTTGACTATCAAACTATTTTTTGATAAAATAGTACTGTTGCGATGGCCAAATACAGAGGCTTTGGAATGGAAGTGAAAGTAAGATGAACATCAACCATGTGTTAAATGAGGTGCTTGTCCGGCTGTTCCGTAATATCAATGTCATAGAGGAACGGGCGATCTGCACCGGGGATTATAAAGACGTGACGGCCAACGATATGCATGTGATCGAGGCAATCGACATGGAGGAAGCCAGAAATATGTCGAGCGTGGCCAGATCTCTGGGCGTGACCACGGGAACGCTGACCATAGCGGTCAACAGCCTTGTAAAAAAGGGCTACGTGGAAAGAGCCAGGAGCGAGGAGGACCGCAGAGTAGTGCTGGTGTCTCTTTCCGAGAAAGGGAAAAGGGCCTATCTCCACCACCGGCAGTTCCATGAACAGATGATAGAAGCCATCGTGGAGGAACTGTCGGAGGAGGAGCAGGCGGTGTTGGAGAAAGCGCTGGTGAAGCTGGACCGATTCTTCCGTTCTTAGGGAGAAGAACCTGTGCGACTTACGGGAAAGTCAGTATTCCGGCAAAAGCGTGGACAGCGTCCCGAAATCCGCGGGACCGTTTTCCAGCAGAAAACAGTGGAAACGATAGAGGAAGGCAGAGTCGTTATCGCCCCAGAGGGCAGCGGCCTGCTTTTTTAATTCCATGATCTCCAGATAACCCAGATAGTATTTGGGGTAGTTGCAGGGTTCTTCGGCAATGTAGGAGTAGACGGCTTCCATGGTCTGGGTGTTTGTAGAGCCGAAGGAAGAGAGGACTTCGCACACGTCTTCCAGAGTGGCGCCGTCATAGTGGATGAAAAGATCCAGCAGTGCGTACAGGCAGAGCTGAATCTGCCGGTCCAGCCGGCAGAGCAGATAGTAGTCCGCGGCTTCGGGGTGCTGCTCCTGCGCCAGACCGGCGGCGTAGTCGTAGGAGGAAAGTTCTGCATACATGGCCCAGCCTTCCACAAAACCGCCGTAATACAGGACGCTGCGCAGGGGCGTCGTTTCGGTCTTTTTCCAGTATTGTTGACTGAACAGTGTCTGGTAGAGATGGCCCGGATAGCCCTCGTGGGCCAGTGTGGTAAAGAGGGAGATATCGCCCTGGGTATCCAGTGTATTGATATAGACGGTATTGTTCCACACGTTGTCCATGGGCGGCGTCATGTAGAAGGCCGGGGCGGTGAAGGGCTGCAGGCTGTCGTCTACATATTTGACTGTGCAGCGGACCGATGTGTCATCCGGGTCGGCCGGGATGGCCGGATAGTCCTGCCGGATCACGCTTTCCAGACAGGAGAGCATTTCCTCCGGTGTCATCTGCGGCAGCAGGGACGGTTCGGCCAGAAACTGCTCTTTCAGGGCAGGATTATCGGCCAGCAGGGAAGCCAGCGTCTGGTAGTTTGACTGTAAGTCGCTGTAGAGCAGCCGTTTGATCTCGTCGATGCTGCGCACCGAGCCGGTCTGCATCCGCAGCAGCGCCTCGTAATATTCCCGGCCGCCTTCGTGTTTGGCCAGACCGCAGGTTTCCCGGCCGCTTCCTTTTAGAAGGGTCAGCTCGTCGGCAAGGCGGTCGTAGGCGGGCGCGACGACGGTGGTCAGAAGACGGTTATGCTCGGAGCGGCAGGCGTCTGCTTCCTGTCTGGTGATAAGGCCGGCATCCTGGAGCGACTGGAGCTTTCCTGCAAAAGTGAGTTCGAGAAAATGGGTATGATCCTCCAGTTGTTCGGGGTTCATCAGCTGTGTGCACTGCTTTATGACTTTGTCCGCGGTGGCGTCGGACATAAAAAGGCCGGCCGCCGCTTTTTCCTGCTCAAAAGTGATCAGTCCGTTGAAGTAAGCGGGAATCTGGTTTAAGATGGACAGATAGAGTTCCACGTCTTCGGGACAGTCGATCCGGTACTCGGCCAGAAGGATCGGCAGTTCCGAGGGCATACCGGAGGAAGGGGACAAAGGCTCCGCGAAATAAGGATAGGCGGCGGTGTGCGCGGCAGTATCTATGTAGGAGCTGAGAAGCCCGTGCAGATACCGGTTGGATGCGGAAAGACTGTCGGTATCGTAGGAAGAGAGCCGGTCAGCCAGTGTGGACAGGGCGTAGACGTTGTCCGTCGCGTGTCCGGCCTGGTATACGGGGAGTTTCAGCTGTGATTCGTCAACCTGCCAGGTCTGCGGGTTATCGACGGAATAGTGGAAGGTGATAGGGTTCGCCTGCAGTTCTTCGAGAAAAAAGGCGTTCGCGAAGCGCTCGAAACGGGCGTCCGCATGATTGTACTGATAAAAGTAAAAAGTTGCAGTACTAAAGCCTGCAAAGAGGAGCAGGGCCGCGGCCCACTGTTTGAAAGATAAATGGCGTTTCAAGGCAATACCTGTCTTTAGGATTTGTTCCTATTATATGAATCACGCCGGGAAATATTGCGCACGATTTTTGTGAGGCGGATCCTTTGTCTTATTCCGGCATTCGTGGCAGACGCTGTGTATGGGTTTATAGTTATAGTAAACGACATAACAAATTTCTGTTTCCGGCTCTTGCAGGAGCCATATACGGAAGCAGCTGTAAGGCTGAAAAGGAAATTTCTAATGTCGTTAACTGTAGAATATGATAAGATAGGGGAGAAATGACGACGGCGCTGGAAAAAACAGAAACTGCAGGAGGTTGACATGCATTCGGACAGGGTTAGATATTCCATTAAGAATAAACTTTTTATGCTGTCAGCGACAGTGGCGGTTCCTTTTCTGATCATGGTAATCTATCTTATCTATGCGCTGCACAGCTACAGCAATGCTTACAAGGCGATCGTGAACAACATGACGGTGGCCAACAACTATAACCTGAATTTCAAGGAAGAGATGGACGAGAGCCTCTATAAGCTGGTGGTAGGATCGGTCACTTTTGAGACGGTGGGGGAGGAAGAAGGGCTGCAGAATCCTTACGGGATGATCGAGGATCTGCGCAGTGAGTTCGGAAAGCTGATGCGGATCACGACGGACGGTGAGAGCCGGGCCTGGCTGCAGATCCTGATGCGCAATATTGACACGCTGGAGGACAGGGTGGATGACATCAGGACGAATCTGGAGGCTGAGAACAGTTATGATATGAATATCGAGATGCTCGACAACAATATTTATATCATGACTGAGCTGGTGCAGGACAATATTCAGTCTTATATTTATTATCAGACCAAGAGCATTGAGCATCTGACGCAGCAGCTTAACGATCGGGTGCATACTTTCACACTCTTCTGCGGGGTGCTGCTGGCATTGCTGGTGGTGATGGTGATCGTGCTGACTATGATGATCGTGGCGGGCATTATCAAGCCCATTCAGGAATTGTCTCAGGTGACGAGGCAGATCTCTCAGGGAGATTTTTCCGCCCGGGCGAGAACGGATACCCATGACGAAGTGGCGCAGCTGGCGGACAGTGTCAACAGCATGACGGAGAGTCTGGAGGAGCTGGTGGGGAAGATCAAGGAAGACGAGCGCAAGATGCGGCACGCGGACCTGCGGCTTTTGCAGGAGCAGATCAATCCTCACTTTTTATACAATACACTGGACACCATCGTCTGGCTGATCGAGGGACATGCCTCCGATAAGGCCGTGAATATGGTGGTGTCGCTGTCGGAGTTTTTCCGGCTCGTTCTGAGTAAAGGCAGAGAGTACATCACGATTCAGGAAGAGGAAATGCATATCAAAAGCTATCTGGAGATCCAGCAGGTCCGCTACCGGGATATTCTGGAATACCGGATCGATATTGCGCCGGAACTGTACCGCTATAAGATTCTGAAACTGACGCTGCAGCCGCTGGTGGAGAATTCCCTTTACCATGGGATCAAGTATAAGCGGGCCAAAGGGGTGATCGTGGTTACCGGGAAGCTGCAGGGGGATACGGTGGTTTTTCAGGTGCAGGACAACGGTGTGGGCATGGAAAAGGAAGAGCTGGATAATCTGTGCAGTGAGATCGTGAAGCCCTGTCAGGATACGGGAAAAGGGTTTGGGCTGGCCAACGTCAATGAGCGTATACGCATGAATTTCGGTCCGGAATTCGGCATGAAGATCGAGTCCGCTCCCGGTGCCGGCACCTGTGTGGAGGTGGTAATTCCGGCCATTCCCTATGAATCGTGAATGCGGCAGAATGAATGTAGCGGATCGCCTTGTCGCAGGGCATTGCAAAGTGATTCGGCGAAGATCAGTGAGGATAAGCAAAGATTAACAGGGATCGGCAAGATTTCGCGGGGATTATGGGGAATCAATAAGGATCAGCAGGTATTATCGGGAATCTGCAAAAGAACAAAACACAGACGGGGAGAGAACAGATCGCATGAAAACAAAAAATCAGTACAACAGATTGCTCTTTATCTTTATACCGACGGTCATGATCTTTCTGACCGTGTTTGTGTGGGGGCTGGGACTTTTTACGGATATCGAGGAGGAGCCTTATGTCAGTGGAGAGACGGACCGCATTGTGGTGGGGGTGTCCCAGCTGGGCAGTGAGTCGGGCTGGAGAACGGCCAACACGGAATCGGTGCAGTCGGTTTTTACCAATGAGAACGGTTATTTTCTGCTTTTCAGCAACGCGCGGCAGAAGCAGGAGAATCAGATCAAGGCGATCCGCAGCTTTATTTCCCAGCGGGTGGATTATATTGTGTTCGCGCCGGTGGTGGAGAACGGCTGGCGGACCGTGCTGCAGGAGGCGAAAGAGGCCGGGATTCCGGTCATTATGATGGACAGGAAGGTGGAGGCGGCGGATCAGGAGCTATGCGTCAGCTGGGTGGGCACCGATTCCAGACAGGAGGGCGTCAAGGCCGGCCGGTGGCTGGAAGGGCATCTGCGTGACAAGGGTGTGACCGGGGAGGAGACCGTGAATATCGTGGTGCTGACAGGAACGGAGGGGGCCTCTTCCGCGATCGGGAGAAGCGAAGGTTTCCGGGAGGTGGCGCGGGATCATGCCAACTGGAAGATTCTGGAGGAAAAGTGCGCGGACTTCACTTCCGCCAAGGGCAAAGAGGTGATGGAAGGTTTTCTGAGGAAATATCCGGAGATTGACGTGGTGGTTTCTCAGAACGACGATATGACGTTCGGGGCCATCGAAGCCATACAGGAGGCAGGCAGGACGGTGGGCGTGCACGGGGAGATCAGCATCATCTCTTTTGACGCCGTGCACGATGCGCTGGAGATGGTAGCCGCCGGCACCATCAACGTGGATATCGAGTGCAACCCGAACCAGGGCGGGTATCTTTCGCAGGTGATTTCCATGCTGGAGAAGGGGCAGGAAGTGGAGAAGGATTATTACGTGGAGGAGGATGTCTTCACGATCGATAATGTGACGGAAGAAGTGCTGCGGGAGAGAAATTATTGATTTATTAATCGCATTTTTATTTATATTTTGATCAGGAAAGGACAGGATCATGCTGAAAATATTTCTGGTGGAAGATGAAAGTATCGTCAGGGAAGGGCTGCGGGACAACATTCCCTGGCAGCAGTACGGTTACAAATTCGTGGGGGAGGCCAGCGACGGCGAGATGGCGCTGCCGCTGATCCAGAAGACGCGGCCGGATGTGCTGCTGACGGATATCAGAATGCCTTTTATGGACGGGCTGTCCTTAAGCCGGATCGTGCATCAGGAATTCCCGGAAACGAAGATCATCATTATCAGCGGGTATGATG
>VSOD01000134.1 GCA_009774655.1 Lachnospiraceae bacterium | reverse complement strand
TGTCCAGTGCCGGCAATGTGTTCACCAGACGACTTCTTTTATAGAAGTTATGGGACTGTGACGGGAATTTCATCGACGACCATACGCTGACGGTGACGATGAACAGGCTGCGGGCGAAGATTGAAGATGAGCAGCACGGGTACATCAAGACGGTGCGTGGGATGGGGTATATCTGGGAATCTCTAAACAGGTAATGTCGGTCAGGTCGTTAACGATAGAATTGGAGATGGGGAAATGGGACAGAGAGCGGACAGTGTAATGCGATGGTGTGTGTTGGCGGCGGGAACAGTCATGTTTGGATGTTTCCTGTATGTGGTGTGGATCTGGGTGCCGCAGGCGGATATCCGCGTCGCGCTGCTGGGGCTTTGCGGGGGACTGTGCCTGACCGGGGTTCTGTGGAGCCTTTGGCAGAGGCGGCAGCTGTGCAGATTCGCGGACGAGCTGTGCCGGACGCTGGATGATCTGATCGCAGAACGAAAGCCCCAGGATTATTTTCCCTATGAAGACACGCTGACGGCCAAGATCCAGGGCAAACTTATGCAGTATTATGACCTGATGAGTGAGGGCCGCAGACAGAGCAGGCAGGATAAGCAAATCATTCAGGAGCTGGTGTCGGACATTTCCCATCAGGTCAAGACGCCGATGGCCAATCTGCAGATGTTTATGGGGATTCTGCAGTCCCATGATCTAAGCGCCGGGAAGCGCAGGGAGTTCATGGACACGATGTCCGGTCAGATCAACAAGCTGGACTTTCTGCTGCAGTCCCTGATCAAGATGTCGCGGCTGGAGACAGGAACTTTTGCCCTGCATATAGAGCGCACAAGCCTGTATGACACGATTGCGCAGGCGCTGAATGCGATCTGGGCCAGGGCAGAGGTGAAGCAGATTCAGCTGTCGGTGGAATGCGACAACAGCATCACGGCCAGGCATGACGCCAGGTGGACGGCGGAGGCACTGGGCAATGTTCTGGATAACGCGGTCAAGTACACGCCGGCAGGCGGCAGTATCAGGATCAGCGTCCGTCCATGGCAGTTCTATACCCGTGTGGATATTACGGATACCGGTATGGGCATTCCGGAAGAGCAGTGCAATCAGGTGTTCAAGCGTTTCTGGCGCAGCGAAGCCGCAGCGGCGCAGGAGGGTGTCGGACTGGGGCTGTATCTGGCGCAGGAGATCGTTACCAGGCAGAGAGGATATATCAGTGTAAAGTCCGTAGCAGGTGAGGGAACCACGTTTTCAGTATATCTGCTGACGTGATCTTCGCATTGGAGACTTACCTGATCATTGCTGACATAGCTGCAATGTCCTCGGTTGCCATGGTTACTTTTGACTTTTCGATCAGGATATTTCCACCGGTCATGATATAGGACGGCATTACCCGAATCCCCTTGTAGTAGATTTCGCTGTTTCGCAGCTTATAGGTGGAAACGGCGGGAATGGCATTTTTCCCGGTCGCCTTTTTTGTGATCATGTTAAAGGCTTTCCTGGCGACGTCGCCCATCAGCATGATCACTTTTGTATTGGGAAATAAAGAAAGCTCTGCTTCCAGATAAGGCAGACTGTTTTCTATACTGCTTCTGTCAATGGCATATTCTGTCTTTGGGGTTTTTACGGCATTTGTGATATAGATGCCAAGCTGCAGTATGTCCTGGATAGAAGTAACGCTGGCGCCTGCCCCCTGGAAAAGCGGAATCGTTGTCTTCAGATAATCGGCTTCGGGGATTCCATAGAAATCCTGTAAAGGGTCGGCGGGCACCACTTCATTGATCATAACCGCCTTGATCGTAAGCGGGTCAAAATCTATGTTGTTCAGATGCATATTGCCTGCCGGGCCGACTTTCGTTTCAAGTTCTTTTTTGATGTTCATATCTGGTTGCTCCTTTATGATGATTTGTGACAGATTCGTGTCCGGCAGATGATCCGAAATGCAGGACAGTCTGCTTTTCCTTAATGTATCGTGTTCATGATTTGAGTATACCATAATAATCATGACAATGCCTGTCAAGGTTTTGCACCGTATTTCTTTCCAAAGTCATATGTCAGCTGTTGCAGGTCGGAAGCAGTCAGTACAGAGCAAAGGGAAATTAAGGAAATTTTATTGGAATTATATGCGGTTTATAGTAAAATAACAGTATTCACAAACTCGTTTAATGCGATGTCTCAACATAGTTGAGACAAAAGCAGCGCAGAAATGGAGAAAATCATGAAAAATTATACACAGGTTTATGTAAAAAACAGTATTGAAGCAGCAGAATTGTATTGTAGAGCTTTTGGGGCTGAAATAACGAGAGAGTTTATGAATGAAACGAATACAGCGTATGAACACTGTGAACTGTCTGTGAATGGAGAGGGATTTCTGGCGTTGGCGGAAGCGTCAAATCCTTGTGATATTGAGGTAGTACACAGGAACAAATGGGAAACTATGACATTTAATGTATTTGAAATGGGCAGCGAAGACGCCGTTCGCAATGCATTTCGCATTTTGAGTGATGGTGGAGTGATCATTGAGCCAATCCATGAACTTCCATGGAGTAAATGCTGTGCGACTATTATTGACAAATATGGTGTTTGCTGGTGGATTTCAATCTGACAACTTTACAGTGCTGCCGATCATTATTTTCGCAACGGTGTTCGGAAGCTGATCGTGGACGGTATTGCGGCCGGCGGTGTCAGGGTGTAACGGGAAGCACAGCTGGCAGACAGATGGAGGAAGGAGGAATTTGTATGTTTCAAAGTTTTATGGGTGGCTTGGGCGCACTGCCTCTGGCCAGACACGGAAAAAGCAGATCGATCAACTGTGAGAATCCTCACGGGGAGAAGGGAAAGGGCGGCATGGCCGCAAGTAACCTGGGGCCGTCAAGGAAGGGGGCACCCTGTATTCAGGGGTTGGCGCCTGGAAGTGTGACGACGCTGGCGCAGATCGAGGGGGCCGGTATCATCCAGCATATCTGGATGACGGTGACGGACAGAACGGACAAAGATTACTATGTGCTGCGGGATCTGGTGCTGCGGATGTATTGGGATGATGAGGAGACGCCTTCCGTGGAGACGCCTCTGGGAGATTTTTTCTGCTGTGGTTTCGGGCGGGGATGCATCGTCAATTCCATGCCGATCGTGGTGAATCCGGCCCGCGGCATGAACTGTTATTTTCCCATGCCTTTTCACAAAGGGGCGAGGATCACGCTGGAAAACCAGCATGAGGTTGAGGTGCCGGCCTTTTTCTATCAGGTGGATTACCTGTTGACGGATGAGCTGCCGGAGGATATCTGCTATTTCCATGCCCAGTGGAGAAGGGAGCGGCTTACGGAGAAGCAGAGGGACTATACGATTCTGGATCAGGTCAGAGGCAGGGGCCATTATGTGGGAACTTATATGGCGCTGACGGCGCTGGAGCGTTACTGGTGGGGAGAAGGGGAGATCAAATTCTACCTGGACGGGGACGACCGGTATCCCACCATCTGCGGGACAGGGACGGAGGACTATTTCGGCGGCGCCTGGAGCTTTGCCGGTCAGTGTGACGGCAGAACGGTGGAGAATACCTACTGTACGCCGTTTATGGGATATCCGTATTATTCCCATCACGATATGAGTGTACATAATTTCTATCACAATGACGATACACTGCCCCAGAGGGGGTTCTATCGCTGGCATATTATGGATCCGGTGCTGTTTGAGGAGGATCTGCGGGTGACGATCCAGCAGATCGGTACCTGCCATAAGGGGAATTTCGAGCGGCAGGACGATGTGGCGTCGGTGGCGTACTGGTATCAGACGGAGCCGCATCATCCGTTTATGCCGCTGCTTAAGAAGGAGGACAGATGGCCCCGTTAAGGCGGGGCACAGGTCCGCCGCAGAATGTAGCGCTACAGCTTTGCGTGCGGCTAAAAGAGCTGTCAATGTGGAAGGTAAGGATTCCACTGCGTATTCAGGGATATTGCAGGAAGAGCCGGCAATATCCGGGTAGAGGTGAATATGAAGAGGAGAGCAGGTAAATACCGGAAAACATACTGGGCGGCAGGAGATTCTTCGGTGGATGTGTTTGCGGTGAATGATGAAATGATAAATGCCTTCAAGAACGAAGGGTATCTGGAACCGCTGCAGGACGATGTCATGGACGAAGAAACCGCGCGGGCATTTGAGCAGGAGTATCTGCAGGAGACTACCATGGCCGGCGGGCAGATCTACTCTGCGCCTTATGTGCTGGATATTCTTGCGCTCTGGGTCAATGAGGAGTGGATGAGGGAGGCCGGACTTACCGGGATAGAAACAGAAGAAGATTTCTATCGGTTTCTGGCGCATGACTGGGGTGAGGGGCGCTATGCATACGGCGGTTCCTGGGAGAAAACCTATGTATATAATGAACTGGGAGAGCTGATCAACCTTTTCGGCGGAGATTACTTTGACTGGAGCAATGAAAAGACCAGGGCGGCCGTCCGATTTTCCAAGGAGTGCGTCGATAAAGGGTATACGCCGAAAGAACAGATGATCGACCAGTACGAACAGATGAACCAGAAATTTATAGACGGTAAATACGGGATGGTGTTTATGTATACCGGCGGTATCAAGAAATATGCCGATGCCGGTGTGTATGGAAAGGACAGGATCCATATGGCACCGCTGCCGGATCTGGGCGGCAGGCATGTGACCTATATCGGTACCTGGCAGTATGCGTTGAACAAGGCTTCGCAGCACAAGGAGGCGGCCAGACGGTTTATGAGTTATGCAGTGAGCCGGGAAGGAAACAGGCTCTATGCGGAGATGACAAACAGTATTCCGGCCAGAAAGGATCTTCTGGAAGAGGAGCTGCATATTATCGGCTATGCAGAAATCAGAGAGCTGCTGCGTTCGGTGGAGATGGAGGTGAGGCCGATTCCGGCCAATTCCATGGAATATATTGAGACGGTGGGAGAACTGTTCCAGAAATATATGCTGGAAGAACTGGATTTGGACAGCTACTGCGAGCAGATGCAGGAGCTTGTGGATGAGAATATCAAATAAGTAAAAGGCAGGGGCTGTGAGGCCCCTGCCTTTAAAAAACAATTTTTCCAGGGTTTACCCGGCAAAAACCTTTTCCAGAAAATCGTGGATCCGCTGACACATTTCATCCTGATAGAATTCCATACCCATATGCCCGGCGCCTTGTATGCGGTAATATTCCACAGGTACGTGATTCTGGACGAGGACATTATAGAAATCATCGCTGGCGGAGATATCTACGAGAGAATCTGCTGTCCCGTGTGCCATGAAGAAGGGCACTGTATCTTGATTTATATAATATTGCGCGGTGGATTTGGCCGCCCGTTCCGGTTCCTCACCCGGATGAAAACCGAGATACTGGATCAGGCTTGACGAGGCTGTAGTTTCTGGCAGGGGTACGCCGTCGAAGGACTTTTCGTCACGTTTTGCTTTGCCGAGGGAAGTCGGCCCGTAATAGTTGATCACGGCGGAGACGCTGCTGGATTGCTCCAGATGTTCTCCTTTTTCAAACTCGGCCAGGCCGTTGGTGACGCCTGTCATGGAGGCAAGATTTCCGCCTGCAGATTCACCGCCGATAACGACTTTTGCAGGGTCGATACCGTATTCGTCCGCATGGGCACGCAGATAGCGGATTGCTTTCTTGGCATCCTCCACCGGCGCCGGAAAATGTGCGCTGTTGGATAACCGGTATTCTATGCTGGCTGTCACATAGCCCTTCTTCGCGAACCAGGACAGCCAGGGGATATAGGCGGAGCGCTCCATGGTGACGAAGCCGCCGCCGCAGATCCATACGAGCAGGGGGCGTTTCTCGTTGCTCCTGCCAAAGGGAAGCAGGAGATCCAGCTTTAAGTCCCTGTAATTATAGAAGGGAAACCAGTAGGGTACCTGGGCGAAGGTGATGCCGGAGATCAGGGTGACGGGCTGTTCCTTTACAGTGACAGACAATTCTCTTTTTGTTTGTAGCTTTTGCATGGAAAATCCTCCTTTTAAACGAAACACTTTTCTGTATCTTTATTAACCTTTATTATAGGTAAGAAGAGAAAAGCAGGAAAAGAACAATGCAGACCTTTTTTGACACAAAACAGTCTTTTTTCATAGTTGCAGCAAAGAAAAAGAGCTGATGGTCACATGTACAGTGAAAACAGAAAAGTGTTAATAGAGAGCAAGATTGTTATTTTTCTGAAACGGAATTTCGCATAAAATGAAAATATCATCAAATAAGCGGTAACTATACCGTTACGAGAGGAAAGTGAGGAAAATACTATGAAAAAGAAAGTAGTAGCACTTGTGCTGGCAGCGGCAATGACTTTCGGTCTGACTGCCTGCGGCGGTGGCGGCGATTCTGCCGGAACGGATAATGCGTCCGGTGCGGCAGCAGAGTCAGCGGATGGCGGTGCGGAGTCAGCAGAGGGAGGCAGTGAAGCGGGCGGTGAAGCTGCGGCGGCAGGAAATACTTATTTTGACGAGCTGCAGCATCTGGTAGTGGCGTTTCCGACCTGGACGGGCGCTCCGGCAGATACGCAGATGGTGACAGATGCAGTTAACGAGATCTTGAGAGAAAAGTACAATATCGAAGTGGAATTCCAGATCAGCGATTCCGGTTCCTACAACCAGACCATAACACTGGCGCTTTCCAGCGGACAGCAGGTTGATATTATGAGTACACTGTTTGCAAACTATTCCAATATGGTCAATCAGGGATATTTGATGGATCTGGAAGAAGACGGTCTGTTCCAGACTTACGGACAGGGTATTCAGGGCGTGATCGACCAGAAATACATCGATGCGTGCCGTGTGGGCGGCGTATTGTATGGTATTACGAATACACGTGATTATGCCGTAGGACGCGGCTGTATCTCGGTGGGAACGGAGTTCCTGGATGCGATCGGTTATGAGGCGCCTGCGGATGCAGAAGAGATCATCCCGATCACGGAAGAAGAGCTGGAGGATATTTTTGCCAGGCTGCATGCACAATTCCCGGATCTGGAAGTTTATCGTCCGGCGGACAATGACCTGGTTCAGCAGACGCTGGTAGACCAGATTGGCGGCAACAATTTCGGTGTTCTTCTTGGCAGCAGCGACGAATTGAAAGTGGTAAATCTGTTTGAGACGGACGAATATATGAACTTCTGTAAGAGAGTCTATAACTGGAACCAGCTCGGTTATATCAGTAAAGACGCGGCTGCGGACACCACGAACGTGATCGTGCTTGTGAAAGAAGGCGTGCTGATGGCATACGGTACCGGCGGAAAACCGGGAAGCAAGGTGCAGGAATCCACAGGTGCTGATAAGGATATGACGATCTTCCAGACAAGAGAAGATTATGTGTCTTCCTCAGCGGTAGCGTCCTATCCGTGGGCGATTCCGATCTCGACGGCCAATCCGGAAGCAGCCATGGTTCTGATGAATGAGCTTTATACAAATCCGGAACTTGCGGATCTGATCATTTATGGGATTGAGGGAACGCATTATGAAATCACAGAGGACGGTTTCCTGGATGCCAATGCGGGAACAAGCCCTGATACGTTCTCTACGTTAAACTGGCTGTATCCGAATCAGTTCGCAAGTACGGTGATCGTTGGCAATACCGCGGATCTGTGGGAGAGAACAGCACAGTTTAATGAGGAGGCAAGACAGTCTCCGGCGTCCGGATTTGCTTTTGACAGCACCAATATTGCGACAGAGCAGACTGCAGTTACCAACGTATACGACGAATATCGTAAGAGTCTGGAATTTGGCTTCGTGGATCCGGAAGTTGCAATTCCTGAAATGCTGCAGAAGATGAACAGCGCAGGCCTGCAGAAGATCATCGAGGAGAAGCAGGCACAGCTTGACGCCTGGGCGGCATCGAAGTAATACCAAAATTTAGAGTTCTTTCATCATGCGTGTGGACATCAGGCAGGTTTCTCCGTTGATAAAATGGATGATCCGGTTTTTGGTGTCCACTTCTTTTATGTTCTTTTTGTTGACCAGAAAGGACCGGTGGCAGCGCACAAAATCATCGCCGAATGCCTTGAGCAGATCCTTTATGGTGCTGAAAAATTCGATTTGCCGGTCCTTCGCATGGAGAATGACTTTATGGATGTTGCTGGAAGTCTCAAAGAATAAAATATCGTCATAATCTATGCTGATCTTTCGGCCGCCGGTTTCGATCGTATAGACTTTGTGCGTTCTACTGGTCTGCAGGGCGTAACGTTCCATTGCATTAAGCAGGCATTGCCTGATCTTTACTTTCGCTTCGGCAGGGGTGTCTTTCAGTACAAAGTCCATTGCTTCCACCTGGTACTGGAAAGTCATATAGCTTAGTTCAGAATGTGCGGTTATGAAGACGATGAAACCACGGGGATCATATAACCTGATCAGCTGTGCCAGTTTCATGCCGTTTATGTCGCTGCCCAGGTCGATATCAAGAAAATAGATGCCCGTGTTCCGGCTGTTCCTGATCTTTTCCAGCAGTACGTAAGGGTCGTCTGTATCCAGAACAAGCTGCATGTCCAGCTCTTCTATCAAAACGGTATTTTGAATGGACTGCACGATAGTCTGCCGCTGCACGGCATTGTCCTCGCAAACAAAAATATCCAGCATATGATGTCATTCCTTTCTGTCAGTAAGTTCCAGATGCTGCGTGAAACGGCCGTTTTGCATGGAAGTTTCCAGCAGCGCGTTGTCATAGGAACTGATGATCTTCCGGGCATTGGAAAGTCCGATTCCCTGATGTCCGGTCTTTGTAGTAAAGCCTTTTTGCTTTAATTTATGTAACACTGCGCCCTGATCCTGAAAGCTGTTGGAGATGGTGATGGATACGCCGGCCTCGTGCCGAATGATATTTAAGCCGGCCTGCGGCTGTTCCGCCAAAGGTGCGGCTTCGATCGCGTTGTCCAGAAAAATCCCCAGTATCCGGGCGAGGTCTACGGTGTTCATCGGAAAGCTGTCCACCCGGCAGGGAATGTCGATCGTGACATCGATCCCAGAGTCATGGGCGTAGATCATTTTTGCAGAGAGCAGGCTTTTGATCTCCAATACATCAATATTACCGAGTTGATTCAGTTTGTAATCCCCCTGGTCGATCAGAGCCTTTGTGGGGAAGATCTTTGTTTCAAAATATTGCGCAAGTTCGTCTATGTCACGGTTTGCAATATAGCCGGACAGGGAGAGTAAAATATTGATATAGTCGTGCTTAAAGGAGCGCAGGCCGTTATACATGGCTTCCAGGTTGTGTGTGTAATCCTGTAAGTCCTGCATGGCCTTCTGCTTCGCCTCTGTCTGCATTTTTTCCTGATAGGAGCAGTGCACGGCCAGAAGCAGAAAGAGCATAACGAATAGATACCCTGAAATATGCAGGACATTATTGTATATCATTTTGCCGACAGAGCCGTTTTGCCCCGGGATCAGATCGTCGAACAGATAGATGGTGATAAGGAGCAGCAATCCGGCGTCGAACAGATACCATGTCTGTTGAAGGCGTAAAACACTTTTTCCCGAAAGCAGCAGTTTCTTAAGCAGCCTGCCGCAAAACAGCGTCGTCAGGTAGAACAGCAGAATATGAATCATATGGAC
>VSOD01000133.1 GCA_009774655.1 Lachnospiraceae bacterium | reverse complement strand
ACCATATGATACCGCTTATAATGTCCTATAAATTGGACTATGAAATATCACCAACACAGTTATTGACTAACACCATGGAATTATGCAATCATTCATCAGTGGATGTTTGAATATTGTAAAAATACGGCGATGGAGTGGTATGATACTATTTTGAAAGAAGGCTCCGACTTTGATGAAAATTTATTCTACAGAGCCTGCGCCTGCCGTATTTCTTTCCTTTTTGCAGTGGGGAAAGGGGAGGAAGCTGTCCGCCAGCAAAAAGCAAGGGCAGAAGCAGAGCCGGAGAATCCCAAAGAAATGGATTTACTGATTGTGTCATATATTTATGCGGGTAAAATAGAGGAAGCTTACGAATGTTTTTTAAAGGCCGTAGAAAAATTTCCGGATGCCTGGGAGTTATATATCCATGGCGGAGAAGTTTGCGGGAAGCTTGAAAAATACGATGAGGCAATCCAATATTTTGACAGAGCCGGTGCAATAGGAACACCTTTTTATGATGAGTTATATTGTAAGGCGATGCTGTATGAGAAAACAGGGAAGTACAGGGAGGCATATAAGCTGTATCAGGAAATTGCTGAGAAACTTCGTAAAAATAGCTTTGATGTTGAAGCAGACATGGCTGAAGAAAGTGCAAAAAGGCTGGATATGAAGAAAAACTAAAACATTGGCAAATTCCATCCTACATTTCGTAGTATTTCGCACCACAGCATCTACGACAAGTAGGTTGAATAATTTTGGCTACCAATATAAAATAGACATGAAAGGAGGCAAGTTCAAATGGAATCCAAAAAACTTGGTGAACACATAGCAAAGCTATGAAGGGAAAGGCATATGACGCAGACCGAACTCGCCGACAGGCTGTATATCACAGAAAAGGCGGTGAGCAAGTGGGAGTGTGGGAACGGATTTCCTGACCTTGATAATATTGGGAAGCTGGCAGCGTTTTTTGATATTTCCATAGATGAACTGTTGCAGGCCAAAGAAAAGGACAAATTAAACAAGCGAGATAAATTCAAGTTTATCAAGCCACGCTCCTAACTAAATAACACCAGCACAAAACCGTTGCTACATGGAAACATACACAACCATGCAACAGCGGTTTTCTTATTTCCGTTTCTTTCTCTGGCCGACATAGCTTTTGAAGAATTTGGATTTTTCAAGGATATGTACGAGCTGCCGGAACTCCACATCAGACAGCTTGCTATAATTGATACCCAGCCGCTTGCCCGCAGGTATAACAGTACGGATGAGGATAACTGGGAGACTCTGAATGAGATTTTGAAAGAACTGGTGCCGAACAGAGGCGAGGGTACTTTCTTTCAGGCACCGGTCTATTTTGACTATGGCTGCTTTACCACATTCGGGAAAAATTGTGGGGCGAACTTCAATTTTACGGTACTCGACTGTGCTCCTGTTAAGATTGGTGATAATGTAATGTTTGGTCCGAACTGTACTCTGGCGGCGCCCATGCATCCGCTTTGCCCAAAAAAGAGGAATGTGAGGACAAGAGAAAACGGCGAGTTGTATAATCTGGAATATGCCAGAGGGAATGCGGCTGCTTGAACTTTTTAAATTACTCACTGTCAACGCCGTATTCCCCCATTCTCTAACTTCTATCAGTATAATTATATGCGTCCAGTAGAATAACTTCAGGATACATATGAATAAAGTGACAGCCAAGATGTTCAGCCTTTTTGATACAGGAGGAGAGCCGAAAAATGCATCGGAGGATGTTGTTATTATGGAATTTAAGGTGCATGATAATGAATATTCTCTGTCGCCGCAGTTCATTCATGTTTTCTTTTTAGTTTGCCACATACATCTGTTTATACGGATTTTTACTGTCTGGTGTGATGACGGTAAAAGGATCGGATAAGAGTGTATCCGCAGAATAGCCGAAGTCTGCGCAGTACTCAGACAGGTATTCCCGGATTTGTTCCAAATCCTCTGTGGCAGCACATCTTGCGGTAACTTGACCGGGAAAAGCAATATCCTCACAGCTGCCGCGCAGGAACATCTTACCGCCATGCATACCGGTACAGGGGAAGTTGCCGACGATACGTTTGTGGCCTTTATGAAGGCCCAGGACGATGATCAGCCCTCCGGCCTGGTATTCTCCGAGGAAGCTGCCCGCGCATCCGCCGATGATCATAACCGGAAATTTTTCTCTGTAGGCCTTCATATGGATTCCGGCGCGGTATCCGGCATTGCCCTGTACATAGATTTTGCCGCCGCGCATGGCATAACCGGCAGCATCACCGATATTGCCGTGGATCAGAATTTTTCCTTCATTCATGGTATCGCCTACGGCGTCCTGTGCATTTGCTTTTACGGTAATATTGGCATTGTTTAAATAGGCGCCCAGTGCATTACCCGGTATCCCTTCGATTGTCAGATTCCTGTCGGACATACCGGCAGCGATAAACCGCTGCCCACAGCAGCCTTTGATCGTACAGTCCGTCTCTGCACTGCGCAGCGCTTCATTTACCGCTCTATAATCCAGGTTCGCAGCATCAATAATTTGCATATTCTGTTACCTCCCCAAAATGTTTAAAACAGCCTTATTCCTGTCATTCTCCCGCATGGGAGATACCGAGTATCTCAAGCTCTTTTTCCGTCAGGCCAATGCCGCGCAGCATCAGCCGGTTTCCGCGTAAAGTCTCAATGGAATTGATGCCCATGCCGCCCATCAGTTCCTTGATTTCGTGCTTCCATGCGGACATCAGATTGATCAGGCGCCTGCTGCCCACTGCCGGATCAAGTCTTTGTACCAGATCCGGGCGCTGGGTCGCGATTCCCCAGTTGCATTTACCGCTTTGGCAGGTACGGCAAAGATGGCAGCCCAGGGCGAGCAGGGCAGCAGTGGCCACATAACAGGCGTCTGCACCGAGCGCAATCGCCTTTACGACATCGGCCGCATTGCGGATGCTGCCGCCGGCTATGAGAGATACCCTGTTGCGGATTCCTTCGTCCCTGAGTCTCTGGTCAACGGCTGCCAGCGCCAGTTCGATCGGGATACCGACATGATCCCTGATTCTGGAAGGGGCGGCTCCGGTGCCGCCGCGGAATCCGTCAATGGCGATGATATCGGCGCCGCTTCGGGCAATCCCGCTTGCAATGGCAGCAATGTTATGTACAGCGGCTACCTTTACGATAACGGGTTTTTCGTATGCAGTAGCCTCTTTTAGAGAAAAGACAAGCTGGCGTAAATCTTCTATAGAATAAATATCATGGTGCGGGGCCGGGGAGATGGCATCGGATCCTTCCGGAATCATCCGGGTACGGGCGACATCCCCGACAATTTTTGTGCCGGGCAGATGGCCGCCGATACCGGGTTTTGCACCCTGCCCCATTTTGATTTCAATGGCGGCACCTGCTTTCAGATAGTCGGCATGGACGCCAAAACGGCCGGAAGCCACCTGCACAATGGTATTCTCCCCATAGCAGTAAAAATCTTCATGCAGACCGCCTTCTCCGGTGTTATAAAAAATCCCCAGTTCCGTTGCCGCCAGTGCGAGAGACTTATGTGCGTTGTAACTGATGGAGCCATAGCTCATGGCGGAAAACATGACCGGCATGGACAATTCCAGCTGCGGAGGCAGCGTGCAGTCCAGGCTTCCATCTTTCCTGCGCTGTATTTTTGAAGGTTTCTTTCCGAGGTAGACTCTTGTTTCCATCGGTTCGCGCAGAGGATCTATGGAGGGGTTCGTTACCTGTGACGCATTGATCAGAATTTTGTCCCAATAAACCGGGAGCGGTTTTGGATTCCCCATGGAGGACAAAAGGACACCGCCGCTGTTTGCCTGCTTGTAGATCTCTTTCACGGTTTCGTTTGACCAGTTGGCGTTTTCGCGCAGGCTGCAGTCACTCTTGACGATCTTTAAGGCTCCTGCAGGACAGAAGGAGACACACCGCTGACAGTTGACACATTTTGCGTCATCGCACAGCATCGTTTTGTGTTCTTCGTCGAAGCTGTGTACTGCATTCGCACATTGATGTTCACAGATCCGACAGGAAGTGCATCTTTTTTCATTTCTGACCACTTCAAATTCCGGATAAATAAATTCTACACTCATTAAAACGCACCTTCCTTTACTTTTATGATCACGGGTTCCCCGCCGGCGGGCGACCATACAGTTTCAACATCCGGCTCCATGGTACGGACGGCGGCTTCTTCACTGGCAATGAATACTCTGTCGTCTTTTTCGCCGACGACCATTGAACGAAGTTTCAGGCGGTCATTGAGGGCCATCAATCCGCCCTCAAATCCTAAAACAATGGAGAAAGGACCGGTAATAAGAAGGTTTGCGAACATGGTTCTGAGGTAAGTATGCTTCCTCTTGTCCGCGGAATCTTTTTTTGCGGCAATGGTACTCCAGAACGGAGCGGCAATTACACTGGCAGCTTCACCGAGCGTAAGCCCCTGTACGCGGAGCAGATAATCCATGATATAGGTAATGACTTCCGTATCGGTCTGGAGGGTACATTTATAGCCAAACATTTCGATAAAGCGGCGGTTCGCGTCATAGGAAGAAATTTCTCCGTTATGTACGACGGAATAGTCAAGCAGTGTAAAGGGGTGTGCTCCTCCCCACCAGCCGGGCGTATTTGTCGGATAACGTCCGTGGGCAGTCCAGGAGTATCCTTCATATTCTTCTAATTTATAGAAGACACCCACATCTTCCGGGAAGCCGACCGCTTTGAATGCACCCATGTTCTTACCGCTGGAAAAGACGTAGACACCGTCCATTTCGGTGTTGATCTTCATAACGGTTCTGGCGACAAACTCTTTTTCATCTATCTGCAAAGATACAAGAACAGATTTCAACGGCGATGCAAAATATCTCCATATGATCGGTTCGTCTGTGATAGCCGGAATCTTCCGGGTTGGCATGATTTCCGACTGGACAATTTCAAACCGCTCCTTTAAGTAAGCCTCACATTCCTTACGCCTGTCGCGGGAATCAAAAAACATATGGAATGCATAGAACTCTTTATAGGCAGGATAAATGCCATAGCCGGCAAAGCCGCCGCCTAATCCGTTGGAACGGTCATGCATGGGTTTCATGGAATTTGTGATCATTTCACCGGACATCTTATTTCCGTCTTTGGAAATTACGGCGGAGACAGCGCATCCGGAAGGGATTCTTACCTGACCTTCAATTTTCATAGATCTTGCACCTTTCTTTCAGATTCATTCAAAAAAGAGCAAAGACATTCCATTTAAAGACAGATAATATCTGCTTTAAAAATGAACGCCTTTGCTCATACTTTATATTTATACAGCGGGTGGCGAATTTTGTCAATCTTTTTTTGCACGGAAGGAAAAGCGATAAAAAAACAAAAAACAGATTGACAAATGATTTTTGCGGGTGTAATATCCAACACGTAAAGACAAGGGCGTCTTTGAGATGAAGTTCTCAGAGACGTCTTTTTCTTTGCAAAAAAATACATGTATTTTTGTTGCGCGTAAAAAACAAAAGGGAGGAATAGGAGATGGATGGTGCTGTAAAAGAACTTGTGCAGGAAGTAGTAAGCGGCGAAGTGTTCGGCGTCTGGTTTTTGATCGGAGCCGCATTGGTATTCTGGATGCAGGCCGGTTTTGCAATGGTGGAGGCTGGCTTTACCAGAGCGAAAAATACAGGAAATATCATTATGAAGAACCTGATGGATTTTTGTATTGGAACTGTGGTATTTATACTGATCGGTTTTGGCCTGCTGATGGGAGAAGATCTGTTTGGATTTATCGGCAGACCGGGATTTGATCTGTTTACCGATTATGCGGAGTTTGATTTTTCGAGTTTTGTATTTAATCTTGTGTTCTGTGCGACAACGGCGACTATTGTGTCCGGTGCGATGGCAGAACGTACAAAATTCCTTTCGTATTGTATTTATTCCGGTGTGATCTCAGCGCTGATCTATCCGATCGAGGCGCACTGGATATGGGGAGGCGGATGGCTGGCACAGATTGGTTTCCACGACTTCGCAGGCTCCTGTGCGATCCACATGGTTGGTGGTATTTCCGCATTGATCGGAGCCAAAATTCTTGGTTCCCGTATCGGAAAGTTCACCAGGGATGAAAGTGGAAAGATCGTGAAGGTAAATGTATTTCCGGGACACAGTATTGCGCTTGGTGCGCTCGGGGTATTTATCCTCTGGCTTGGCTGGTATGGATTTAACGGTGCGGCGGCAACTTCTATTGCACAGCTCGGTTCCATTTTCCTGACGACAACGGTAGCGCCGGCGGTTGCAACTGTTGTCTGTATGATCTTTACATGGATCAAATATGGAAAACCGGATGTTTCCATGTGCCTGAACGCATCTTTGGCAGGGCTTGTGGCAATTACGGCGCCGTGTGATGTGACGGATGCCTTTGGCGCGGTCGCGATAGGAACGGTTGCAGGCCTTCTGGTCGTGTTCGGTGTATGGCTTCTGGATCATGTACTTCGCATTGATGATCCGGTGGGAGCGGTCGCCGTGCATTGCATGAATGGGATATGGGGTACGCTGTCAGTCGGTCTCTTTGCTACAAAGACGGCTCCCGGATACAGTATTGCAAATGCTTCGGGAGAAACATTGACGGGGCTGTTTTACGGCGGCGGTCTTGAACTCTTGAAACTACAGATGATCGGTTTTGTCAGTGTTGCGGCGTGGACGGCTGTTACGATTACCGTTACCTTTCTTGTGATCAGAGCAATCGTAGGCCTTCGCGTCGAGAGAGAAGAAGAGATGGCCGGTCTGGATGCGACAGAACATGGGCTCCCTTCCGCGTATGCAGGTTTTGCGATGCTTCCGGAGTATATCGAAGAGGGAAGTGATCCGGTGGTGGTATCCGGCGATACGCCGGTTGCCGAAGCAATCCCGGTGAAGAAAGTTCCTGCGTTTGAGGAAGGAGCTGCGAAGTTTACAAAGATCGAGATCGTCTGCAGGGAGTCAAAATTTGAAGCGTTAAAGAATGCGATGATGAAGATCGGAATCACCGGCATGACAGTATCCCACGTTCTGGGATGCGGGATTCAGAAGGGTAAGCCGGAATATTATCGTGGCGTGCAGGTGGAAGCGAATCTGTTTCCGAAAGTACAGGTAGATATTGTAGTCAGTGCGGTTCCGGTTCGCAAAGTGATCGAAACAGCGAAGAAGGTACTTTATACAGGGCATATCGGAGACGGAAAGATTTTCGTATACGATGTGGAAAATGTTGTAAAAGTAAGGACCGGAGAAGAAGGATTTGATGCTCTTCAGGACGTGGAATAAAAGTCGGAAGGCAAAAAGTGCAGGAAAGGATGAAGCTATGGGTGTTCATGAGGAATGCGGCGTGTTCGGAGTGATGGGGACGGAAAAAGAAAATGTGGCAGGAATTGTTTATTACGGGCTGTATGCCCTGCAGCACAGAGGACAGGAGAGCTGCGGAATTGTTGTAAATGATGACGGTGTATTTTCTTCCTGCAAAGATCTGGGGCTTGTCAGTGAAGTTTTTTCTAAAGATATATTAACTCGTTTTCCGGTGGGAAAAATGGCGGTGGGCCATGTAAGATATGGCACCACCGGCGGAAATACGAGAAGTAACTGTCAACCCGTTGAAGTTAACCACCAGAAAGGAAAGATGGCGCTGGCGCACAATGGGAATCTGAGCAATGCGCTGGAACTTCGCGATAAACTGGAATTATCGGGAGCAATTTTCCATACAACCAGTGATACGGAAACCATCGCTTATGTGATCACGAGAGAAAGACTTATGACGCCCAGCATTGAAGAAGCAGTAAGCAATGCCATGAATTTACTGGAAGGCGCTTATTCGCTGGTGTTGCTTTCTGAGACAAAGATGATTGCGGCAAGGGATCCGTACGGATTCAGACCGCTTTGTTACGGTCGGATGCCGGACGGGGCATATGTGGCGGCATCCGAAAGCTGTGCCCTCTCGGCAGTAGGCGCAGAATTTGTCCGTGATGTACTGCCGGGGGAGATTCTGGTATTTACGGAAAACGGCGTGGTATCAAGGAAAGAACACTGTGAGAAACAGAAACGGAGAACGTGTATTTTTGAATATATCTATTTTGCAAGGCCGGACTCTGTAATAGACGGGATATCCGTGTATGAATCCCGCATAAGGGCCGGAGAATTACTGGCGGAGAGTTATCCTCAAGCTGCGGATATTGTGATCGGTGTTCCCGACAGCGGACTGGATGCGGCGTTGGGATACGCGCGGAAATCCGGAATTCCTTACGGGGTCGGACTGATAAAAAACAAATATATCGGCAGAACGTTCATTTCTCCGGAGCAAAACGAACGTCTTGATAAGGTCAGAATTAAGCTGAGTCCGGTCAGGAAAGTAATAGATGGAAAAAGGGTCGTACTGATAGACGATTCCATTGTCAGAGGTACGACCAGCCAGTGTATTGTAAAGCTCCTGCGTGATGCAGGAGCGAAAGAGATCCATATGAGAATTTCTGCGCCTCCGTTTCTGCATCCCTGCTATTATGGTACGGATATTGACTCCGAAGAGAACCTGATCGCAAGTCATCATAGTGTGGAAGAGACCGCGCGGATCATCGGCGCGGATTCTTTGGGATATCTGCCAATAGAAAAGCTGGATAAGCTGACAGGCAGCGAGGCGTATTGCGCCGCCTGCTTTCATGGGAAATATCCGACCAAAATCCCGGCAGATCTTTGTAAGAACCGCTTTGAAAGGGCGCCTTTTTGTCCGGATCGTGCCAAAGGGAGTATCGAGGGAATGGAAAAGTAGAGTAAGCCCATATATAAGTGCGTCCAACCTGATGACATGAATGAGATATCTGAAAAGTTATAAAAGTAACCGCCTCAAACCAGAATGCGGTTACTTTTTTTGTAACATAATTTTGCGGATGTCAAACTTATTTCGTTGAGTAAATTGCTCTATAAATTTTTCAGAGACTGTGCTACTGTTAAGTTGTATTTATCCATTGAAGGAGACGCTGTATGACAAGGAAAGAGCAAAAGGAAGCCAGAAAAATACAAATTATTCAGGCTACATTGGATCTGTTCGTAGAACGGGGATACTACGGAACCAAAACAAGCCAGATATCCAGGCGGGCAGGAATCAGCGAAGGGCTGCTGTTCCATTATTTTCCGACGAAGGAACTTCTGTTAGAAGAACTGGTCAAGATCGGTCTGGAAGGCATGCGTACACCAATGCAGATCAACGCAGAGAATGGTTTGGATTTTTTTTATCAATTTACAAAAATGTTGTTTTCGCAGGTGGAAAAAAATATTTTTATTGCAAAAATGTTTGTATTTATGGGGAATGTGGTGCAGGCTGAGGACATACCGGAGAAACTTCGTAAGCTGGCAGCTTCGGTAGACACGATTGCCTTTTGTCAAAACTGGGTGGAGGCAGGGCAGAAAGACGGAAGCATTCGCAAGGGAGATGTCATGGCTCTGTCAAATATGTACTGGTGTGCCATACATGGAATTATGGGACAGTATGCTCTGCGTCCGGAAATTCCGCTGCCGAAACCGGTATGGATGATAGGTATGCTGCAAAATGACAAAGAACCGGTTCAGTAGAAAGCATTTATTAAGGGGCGAGACCAGGGGTGGGGGGGGGGGGGAGAGGTGGGGGGGAGAGGGGGG
>VSOD01000132.1 GCA_009774655.1 Lachnospiraceae bacterium | reverse complement strand
TTAGTGTAACACCGAACTGTCCAGAAGCTGTAATAAGGCTCTATCGGCATATGCAGTCCTTCTTTTGCTGTTTTCGTCCCCAGCGAGGCTCTGTGAAGCAAAGGCTCGGCATGCGTCCGGCTGTGGTCCCAAAACCCCATCTCCACAAGCCAGTTCTCGCCGGCGGCAAAAGCCTGCTCCATGGTGATCTGTCCTTTGACCGGATCGTGCAGCAGCTCCCCTTCACAGTTCTTCCTGTATCTTATGACCTGTTCTATCTCCTTTTCTGTCAATGTAAGGTCTTCCTCTTTGTCCCTGACTAAAGGCTCGCCGTCCTGCCCGTCATACTCCTCCCCTGTCTCTGCCGACTGCCATGCCAGCACAGGGGACTCCATCGTCACGGTGCCGCTCTCCTCTAACCGCCGTTTCTCCCACATCTGCAGGATGAGATCCGTCCCCGCCATACTTCCGAATACAAAGACGGCTGCAAACAGCAGGCTAAGCAGCGTATACTTAGACGCTCTGTTCATTGCACCCTCCTTCCGGCAGATTGAATGTGAGGCGGATCGTCGTACCGGATCTGCCGTCACTTTCCACCTTCAACCCGGCCCTGTGAATCTGAGCGATCCTGGCTACCAGCGCCATGCCAAGTCCTGCCCCGTGCTGTTTCCGTGACCGGGACTTGTCCACCATATAGAAGGCTTCCGTGATCCGGTCTATCTCCTCGGGCGGAATACCTTTTCCATTGTCCTTAAAAGAGATCTCGTAATATTCCTGTCCCTTTTTCCCAGTGACCCAGATATCGCTGCACTCTGCCTTCACGGAATTGTCGATGATATTGAGCACCATCGTCTTAAAAAGATCGAACTCTACCGCAATCTCCTCTTCTTCCATATCCACATACAGTCCGGTGCCATACCTGACACAGACGGGTTCAATACCCGGCATGATGTTTTCGAACAGCCCTCCCGTCCTGAACTTTTCCAGTGAAAAGTCCTGCTTATCCATAACAAACAGATCCATCAGCTTAAGCGAAAGCGATTCCAGACGCATCCCCTCATCCAGTATATAACCGGCCGCCTCTTTGACCTGCTCCCTGGGCAGCTCCCGTTGATACAGCATATCCGCGTAGCCGATCACGGATGTAAGCGGCGTCTTTAACTCATGGGCAAAATTAGCCGTAAAGTCCTCTTTGGCCCTGGCTGCCGCCGACAGCTCCAGCACCTTTTCCTCAATCTTCTCCGCCATCTGGTTGAAATCCGCCGCCAGCTGACCGATCTCGTCCTTCGTGCCGACACGGATCCTTTCCGAATATTTTCCTCTGGATATCCTTCTGGCCGCCTTACCGACCTTTTTGATAGAGCCGGTGATCATCCTGCTCAACGCAAAGATCAGGGGAAATCCTATGCACAAAATGATCAGGTAGATTTTCTGGAAGTATGCCGTCATGCTTCTCTGGGTATCCACCACAGAACTGATATCCGTCTGTGTTACCAGACAGGCATCGCTCTCCCCCTGCTTCACATGATCGTACACGAAAATAAAACTTTCTCCGTCCTTACGGAAGATCCGAAAAGACAGCCTTCCCTCCCCGCTGTCACGGAAATCCAAAATATCCGGCTCCATTGTCATACTGGAATAAATACATTTTTGATCGGAATCATAGATCGCCACAGGCGTTGTGAATAAACTCCACTCTTCCGGATCAACTCCCTGTTCCTGCAGGATATCCGGTCTGGAGTAAAGAATGGACTGTAGAATATATTTGTTATATTGAAACTGCTGCAGCGCGTACTTCTTTTCCTGCTCGACGGCGTTCTCGTAGGCATAATCGATCAGCAGCACGCCGGCCGTCTGAAAAGAGATCCCAAAGATCACCACGAAACAGAGGAATATCTTATGAAAAAGTTTCATAGATCCTCCTCCAGGCGATAGCCGACCCGGAACACCGTCCTGATATACTTCTCCCAGTTCAGCTTTTTCCGAAGCCGCTGGATATGCGAATCCAGCGTGCGGGTATCTCCCATAAATACCTCGCCCCATACCTTCTCGTAGATACGCTCCCGATACAGCGCTACATTCCTGTTCTGCATCAGTTCCACCAGCAGGTCGAACTCCTTGACCGTCAGTTCCACCGGAACGCCCGCTTTCGTCACGGTCCGTGAAATCACGTCGATCTCCACATCCGCAAAGGTCAGCTTCTGATTCGCCCTGCCGTACCGCCGCAGCACCGCCTCCACCCGCGCGGTCAGCTCTCCCACCTGAAAAGGCTTGACGATATAGTCATCCGCGCCCAGCTTCAGCCCCTTGATGCGGTCATCGACGCTCCCTTTCGCCGTCAGGAAGATCACCGGCGTTCCCATCGGTTTGACATATTCCAGAAGCTCATAGCCGTCAATCTCCGGCAGCATGATGTCCAGCAGCACCAGGTCAAAAGTCTCCTGCTCGATATGATCCGCTCCCGCTCTCCCGTCAAAAGCGCAGGTGCATTGATAGCCCTCCGCCTCCAGATTGATCTTGATCAGATTGGCGATGGCCGCCTCGTCCTCGACGATCAGGATTTTCTGCATTGGTATCTACTCCTTCCTGCTCAGCCTGCAAAAAAATTCACTTTACACAGTATACACGACAGATGTGTCAAAGTTGTGTCATCACCAATTTGCAGGCCTGTCAGGAAGTGAAATTATTTATCCTGTCATCTGTATTCCATAAAACTGCCGATCTCTTCATCCTCATAGCGCAGAATGATGGCGGAAGTGGGCGGAAGTGTGATGGATACCTTGCCGGATCTGACCGGATACTCCTTCTCTTCCGTGGTAAACCCGTCCGCGGTAGTCAGCAGAAGCTGTTTGATCATACATTCCTTCGGCACGCCCAGATGCCATACGAACAGTTCTTTCGTGATCTCGTAGTCGTTATTGTTGACGAGGATCACGGACTGTCCCTCTCTTGTGAATCTGCCGTAGCCGATCACATTATAGTCACTTTCCATATGCTTGATGGAACCGGTCAGGAATTCCCGGTGCGCCTTGTGGATCCGGATGATCTCCTTATGGAAAGCGATCAGTTCCTGGTCCTCATGCCCCCAGGGGTATGTGCGCCGGTTATCCGGATCGGTGAAGCCGCATACGCCCGCTTCATCGCCGTAATAGATGGTGGGCGCGCCCGGCCAGGTCATCTGAATGACCACCGCTTCCCGCATGACCGCCTTATTCACCCCCACGTTCGCCGCCTCAGGCCCAAGCGTGTTGGATCTTCCTACTTTTCGGTTGGTTCTGGTCAGGAAGCGGGAATGATCGTGGTTGGACAGTTCATTCATCGCCACCTGCAAAGAGGGGGTCGTAAAGCTGGCGCTGTGATGCTGCATGGCGCCCCAGAAACTGTCGGCATTGCCCCGCAGGTCTTCCCGGTAGTCGTCACTGTGCTTCTGCATCCCGGTCAAAAACCACGTTACCGGCTCCATAAAGGCATCATAGTTCATCACCGTATCCCACTCGTCGCCCTGCAGCCAGTCCTTTGGACTGCCGTAATGCTCCGCAAGCACGATGGCATCCGGATTCGCCATCTTCACCACCCTGCGGAACTCTTTCCAGAAATAGTGGTTATACTCCGGCGTATGCCCCAGATCCGCCGCCACATCCAGCCGCCAGCCGTCTACGTGATAAGGCTCGGCTACCCACTTCCTTGCTATGTAGAGAATATAATCCTCCAGCTGCTGGGAATTCTCATAGTTGAGCTTGGGCAGCGTGTCATGTCCCCACCAGCCGTCGTAGGAACCGTTATAAGGCCATTTATGGTTATCATGGAAATGGAAATAGTTGTGATAGGGGCTGTCCTGCGCGACATAGGCGCCCTTCTCGTAACCCGGTGCGTTCTCGTAAATACGCTCCCTGTCCATCCATTTATTAAAAGAACCGCAGTGATTGAACACGCCGTCCAGAATGACCTTCATGCCTCTGGCGTGCGCCTCTTTGACTACCCTGGCAAAAAGCTCGTTGCTGGCCTCCAGATTTCGCCTGTCGGACACACGCTCTATATATCTCGTGGCGAATCTGTTCTCCTTCTGGTCCGGTTCCAGAAGCTCTCCCTCATCGTGAACGATCACACCCACATGCGGGTCGATATAGTCATAATCCTGAATATCATATTTATGATTCGAGGGCGACACAAACAGCGGATTAAAATAGATCACGTCCACGCCCAGATCCTGCAGATAGTCCATCTTGTCGAGCACACCCTGCAGATCGCCGCCGTAAAACTCCCGCACGCCCATGGCTGCCGGATATTTGTTCCAGTCTTCCACCTTCACGGTCTTATCCCCGATGTACTGGTATTCATTGGACAGCACGTCATTGGAAGGGTCGCCGTTATAGAAACGGTCCACATAGATCTGATAGAAAACCGCACCCTTCGCCCAGTCCGGCGTCTTAAATCCCGGAATCAGCTGGAAATGATAGTATTCATTGATATCCTTACAGACACCCCGCGTATCATAGTAGCAGTCGATCCTGCCCACCCGTACCTCGAAATAGTAGGTCAGCTTCTCATTATCAAGCTGTACCGAATAGGAATAATAATCAAAATAATTATCCGTCTCCGTCTTTAACATAATATGCTTCTCGTCTTTACAGACAAAAAACACTCTGTCGATATTATTTCTGGCCGAGCGGAACCGGATCGTGACCTCTCCGTAAGCACTCGGCTCGGGTGGATATACATAGTCTTCTGTTGTATCTGAAAATAACGCTTCTTTATTGATGACCGGGCGCATGCCTGCAATATAGTACTGGTTCTTCTCTGCTTTCTGAAATTCACTTATATCCATGCTTTCTGCCTCTCTTTAAAGGAACCCATATAAATCTATTTTATACTATCTATTATAGATGTTCAAGAAAAAATCGAGTGAACTCAAACCTGGAAAACCCCGGAAATGTAAAAAAGACAGCTTTCGACGGCTGTCTTTTTTAGAGAAGGTATTTCTTTCTTATGGGGTATAGCAAAAACTATATAATGTATTGGGGGGTTACAAGTAGTATAATAGCATAGCATGTGCCTGTCCACAATACTAAGGATTCACAAATATTACAAATTTGACTATGTGTTTTTGTGGATATTGCACAAGCCTTTTCTTTTCGGACCTTTTTACGGCCTTAATCGAGCTTCATCTCCGGCGCTTCCGGCTGCGGATACTCGGTATCAAAGAGCGCTTCGAACTCGGTGCGGTTGATCTTCTCCTTCTGCAGCAGCAGTTCGGCGCATCTGTGCAGCACGTCCTCCTGCTCCAGGATAATGGCCTTCGCTTTTTCATAACAATCGTCAATGATGGCCTTCACCTCGCGGTCGATCTCCCCGGAGACCGCCTCGCTGTGGCTCTTGGCGTGGGCCAGATCCCTGCCGATAAATACCTCGTCGTCATCGTCGTCATAATTGATCACGCCGATATTGGCAGACATGCCGTAACGGGTCACCATCCTGCGGGCTACCTTCGTAGCTTTCTTGATATCGCTGGATGCCCCTGTGGTGATATCATCGAAAATGATCTCCTCCGCGATACGGCCGCCCAGAGAGACCATGATATCCTGGAACATCTTGCCTTTGGTCAAAAACATCTCGTCTTTTTCAGGCAGCGGCATGGTGTAGCCCGCCGCGCCGATCCCTGTAGGGATGATGGATACCGTGTACACCGGCCCCACATCGGGAAGCACATGGAACAGGATCGCATGTCCCGCCTCATGATAGGCCGTGATCTTCTTCTCCTTGTCGGAGATGATGCGGCTCTTCTTCTCCGCGCCGATGCCTACTTTGACAAAGGCCCGTTTGATATCGTCCTGCTTTACAAATACCCGCTTGTCCATGGCGGCATTGATGGCCGCCTCGTTCAGAAGGTTCTCCAGATCCGCTCCCGTAAAGCCCGCCGTCGTCTGTGCGATCTGTGAGAGATCCACATCGTCCCCCAGCGGTTTGTTCTGGGCATGGACTTTCAGAATATCTTCCCGCCCCCGCACATCCGGCGCCGCCACCGTGATCTTACGGTCAAAACGTCCCGGCCTTAAGATCGCCGGATCCAATATATCCACGCGGTTGGTGGCCGCCATCACGATAATGCCCTCGTTGACGCCGAAACCATCCATCTCCACCAGCAGCTGATTCAGCGTCTGCTCGCGCTCGTCGTGGCCGCCGCCCATACCGGTGCCGCGTCGTCTCGCCACCGCGTCGATCTCGTCAATAAATATGATACACGGCGCGTGCCGCTTCGCCTCCGCGAACATATCGCGCACACGGGAAGCGCCCACACCGACAAACATCTCCACGAAATCCGAACCGGAAATGCTGAAGAAAGGCACGTTGGCCTCCCCCGCGATCGCCTTGGCCAGCAGCGTCTTACCGGTACCCGGCGCACCTTCCAGAAGAACACCCTTCGGAATACGCGCGCCCACCTTCGTAAACTTGCCCGGCTCCCGCAGAAATTCCACGATCTCCTGCAGTTCTTCTTTCTCTTCTTTCAGGCCGGCCACACCGTCCAGCTTGATCTTATTCTCTCCGCCCAGCGTCAGTTTGGCACGGCTCCTGCCGAAATTCATCATCTTGCCGTTGCCGCCGCCACCGGATGCATTCTGCGCATTCATCATCACGAAAAAGAAAACACAGACGACCACCACGATCAGAATCGGCAATACGCTGTTCAAAAACCAGCTTTCCTCCGGTACACTCTCCACCACCGGATCCAGACCGTAGCTGCGGGCCAGGTCTTCCGCCTCGGACACATTCGTCACATTCAGACGTCTCTCGGTGCCGCTTTTCAACGTGATCTCCAGAGCTCCGGCATCCGTATTCTTATTCGGACAGACCTTGACGATCGCGACCTGATCATTCTTCAGATGATCGACAAACTCTCCTCTCGTGTAGCCGCTGTCCTGGATCCTGATCGTTCCGACCCATACAGTAAACATGAGCAGACCCATGATGATCACAAAATACAAGTAAAAAGTCTTATTATTCCTGTTCAAAGTAAACCTCTTTCATATAGCATATTCTGGTACGCGCTGAAAGTCACGGCGCTCAGTCAAACTTCACCACACCGATGTAAGGCAGATTGCGGTATTTCTGGTCGTAATCCAGGCCGTATCCCACCACGAATTCATCCGGGATCTCGAAGCCCGTATAATCTACCTGGACTTCCACCACTCTCCTGTCCGGCTTGTCAAGCAGCGTACACAGCTTCACATCCGCCGGCCCTCTGTCCTTTAACATTTCCAGCAGATAGCTGAGTGTCCTGCCGGAGTCCACGATATCCTCCACTACCAGCACGTGTTTGTCCAACAGAGATTCGTCCAGATCTTTCACGATCTTCACCACGCCGCTGGATTTCGTATCCCCGCCGTAGCTGGACACCGACATAAAGTCCAGTGACACCGGCACCGTGATCCTCTTGGCCAGCTCACACATAAAAAAGCTGCCGCCCTTGAGCACACAGACCAGATGCACCTGTTTCCCCGCATAATCTCTGGAAATCTGATCGCCGATCTCCTGAATCCGCCTGTCCACTTCCTCTTCACTCAACAACACTTCGATTCGTTCCGCCATTGCTTCCTCCTTCGAGCCGTACCTCCAGGATACGCTCCGTACTTTCTTCCACCTTGTACTTCTGACTGATCCGGTATCCCGGTATCCACAGGACATGAGATCCGTCAGCCAGTAAATGCATACTGTCACGCTGCATCTTCGGGATTTTCTCATTGATCATGTATTGTTTGACCGTCTTCGTGTGCATGGCTTCATCTATCGTCATATAATCGCCCTGACGCCGTGTGCGCAGCAACAAAGACGTAGTTATTTTATCATAATCAAACCATTTCGTATATCTATTTTGTGGAATATTTTGCTCTTTTTCAAAGAATCCGACCCCTTTTTCCAATAAAGTAAAGACAAAAGTCCCCTCCCCCGGCACCCGGATCTGTGCGGGCGGTACGATCTGATACACCGCGCCGGCCTGCGAGGCCATCTGTCCGGCTGTCTGCTTTTCCCCTGTCTGCACGGCCTTCTCTCCGTCCGTCTGCTTGTCCTTGATCTGCGCCGTGTTCTCTCCGGCTGCCTGCTTTTCCCTTATCTGTGCCGTGTACTCTCCATATGCCTGTTCCTGCCCTGTCAGCCTCTGCCGGAGGGCCCTTTCTCCGACATTGCTGATACAGAGCCTGTCGTATTCCTTGCAGGCCCTGAGCCTGCATGGCAGGTGGATCTCCCTGCTGCCGTCCTTCGTCATCAGCTGCTCCAGCCCTGCTATATGCTTCCCGGTGATATCCTTTCTGTAAGGCGTCAGGCGCTCCATGCAGGCAAGCAGCACCCGTTTGCGCATCACCGGATCCTCCGCCAACAGACCGGCGCTGTCGATCCACAGACACTGCACCGTGCCGTCCGTCTCCGGCTGCTCTTCCTGCACATACACCCCGTACAGCCGCCTCGTCTGCGCCTCCAGATAGCGTTCCGTATCCGCAAGGATCTCCGCCAGCTCCCCCATATGGGCGGCGGCGCCGGCACAGATTTCCCGCTCCGCATAAGGCAGGATATGATGCCGTATCCTGTTGCGGGTATAAGCATCCTCCTCATTGGTGCTGTCCTGACAGCAGCGCAGTCCGTTCTCAGCCAGATAGGCCTCGATCGTTTTCCGCTCCAGACAGAGTACGGGCCGGATCACCGACTCCCGCACCGGCCGGATCGAAGACAGCCCCCTTAAGCCGCTGCCCCGGAACATATGAAACAGCATCGTCTCCGCCCGGTCGTTGCAGTTATGGGCGACCGCGATCCTGCCACGTTCTCCTGAGCGCCTCTCCTGTTGCAGCACTTCCTCGAAAGCGCTGTAGCGCAGCACCCGGCCGGCTTCCTCCGCCGACAGCCGGTGTCTGGCGGCATAACCGTTCATATCCACCCTGCGCAGATAAAAGGGAACCCCAAACTGACCGCAAATCTCCTCCACATACCGGGCATCGGCCGCGGCATCGGCCCGTGCCCCGTGATCCACATGCACCGCCAGCAGGCGAAACGCAATCTCCTTCTGCAGCCGCCGCAGAATATGCAGCAGACAGACCGAATCCGCGCCGCCCGACACCCCTGCCACGACCAGATCATGCGCTTTTATCATTTCGTATTTTTTCATATAGGTTTTCACTCTGGCGTAAGTATTCTCTGTCATGATACCCTCTGTCGTTATTCTCTATTCTTCTATCGTGTGACGTTGGTAATTTCGCTTACAGACCGGCGCCGGCCTTTACAGTTCATCCTCGTCCCGTCCCCAGATCCCGATCACCAGCACCGTCATATCGTCCCGCACCTGCCCGTTGCTCTGCTTGAGACAGTACGCCAGTATCTGGTTGGCGATCTCGTTCGGGTTCGTATACTCTATCCGCCCGATGATCTCCGGCAGCATCTCCTCGCCCAGTCCCTGAGAAAGCGCGTCCAGAATTCCGTCCGACAGCATGATCACATAGTCACCGCTCTGCAGCACCCTCTGCATACGCTCCGGCTCGATCTGTCCGAAAACCCCCAGCGGAAAATTCAGCGCCGACAGCCTGTCCACCAGCCGCCCTCTTTTGATATAACTGCAGGCGGCGCTCGCTTTCACGAACTCACAGGCCCCTGTGTACATATTGATGTCGCATAAATCAAGCGTGGACATATGCTCTTCCTGC
>VSOD01000131.1 GCA_009774655.1 Lachnospiraceae bacterium | reverse complement strand
ACACATGATTGCCAGCATTACCGCCCAGTCCAGCCTGAATTCACAGATGCACTGATGCAGTTCCAGGAGCAGCGTCAGATTCCTGCGGGAACTCAAAAACAGACTGGATAAAGTAAAATCGTTCCATATCCACATCGTCTGAAAAATAACCAGCGTTGCCGTAGCCGGCCGTAGCAGCGGAAACACTATCTTCCAAAACACCTGCATGGGCCGCGCACCGTCGATCAGCGCAGATTCTTCCATGTCGATGGGAATCGAGCGTACAAATCCCTGATACATGAAGACGGCAAAAGAGACACCCGACGCATATACAAGGATCAGTCCGCTTTTCGTATTGATCAGATCCACTTTCTTCATCACAGAAAAAATCTGTACGATCAGCACCTGGGTCGGCACCATATAGCCGATCAGGAAATAAACTGATAAGAAATCCGTGATCCGATTCCGGAATCTGGTGATCGGATAGGCCGCCAACGCTCCCAGAAACACAATCAGCGCTACGGACACCGCCGTGATCAGACAGGAATTCCAGAAGGATTGAAAGAACTCCATCTGTCGAAACGCTTTCACATAATTATCCAGAAACAGCTCCTTCGGAAAGCTCCACGGCTCTTTCAGCATTTGACTGTATGGCTTGAAAGAATTCAGGACCATATAGAGCAGAGGACTTAAGAAGAGCAGAGTAAAGAGCAGAAGCAGCGCCTGAAATACAAATCCATATAACTGCTTTTTTTTCAACATACGTCATCCTCCCTTTTTCTGGAAAAATAAAGCTGTACCAAAGACACCGCCATGATAACCGCGAAGAATACCACTGCCATGGCCGAGGACCTGCCAACCATTTTTTCTCCAATACCCGTTTTGATAATCAGCTGCGTCATGAATGTCGTCTTGTACCCCGGCCCTCCTCCGGTTAAGGAATACGGCAGCGCATAGATCTTCAATCCGTCGATTACAATAAGCATGGTACTGATCGTCATAGCCGGCGCCAGCAGCGGAAAGGTAATATAACGAAACAGGTTTTTGCCGGAAGCTCCGTCAATTTTCGCCGCCTCATAATATTCTTCCGGTATCCCCTGCAGCCGTGCCAGATATATACAGGCATGCCATCCTGTCAGTCTCCACACATTTGCGAAAATCACAGAAAACATGGGAAGAACGCCTCTTGACAGCCATCGGACCGGTTCCAGTCCAAGTCTGCCAATAATAGAGTTGATCACACCGTTTTCCGTAGGGCCGAAAAAAAGTTGAAAAATATAGCCAATGATCAACACGCTCGGCACCGATGCGAAGAAAAAGGCTGATCTCACAAAATTTCTGCTTCTGAAACCCGCATTAAACACCAGTGAGAGCGGAATTGCCAGCAGCGTAATGACAACGGCGTTAAAGAAGCAGAAGACAAAAGAATTCTTCAATGCCGACACCATGGATTCCGACTGAAATATTTTTATGTAATTCTTCCATCCGACCATCTCTACCGTCGGTGAATATCCATCCCAATTTGTAAATGAATAGGCAAAGCTCAACAGGATTGGTATGATCAATAAGATCGTATACAAGATAAAGGCTCCCGTGATAAAGGGAGCAAATTTTCTGAAAAATCTGGGATTCAGCATTTTTTCCTCCATTCCGAAGCGGCACAGGTTCTCACCGGACTTGTTCGGTTTGTTATATCCAGGACGGGCAGCATGGCGTCCTCAGCGCTGAGCGTACCGGCGCCATGCTGCCTGAATGATTTCCTGTTGTTATTCATCCTTTAATTCTTTCAATTTGTTCTGCATTTCTTCCATGAAAGTATTACAGTCAATATCTCCCAATAACAGCTGCTGGCTGGAAGAGATCAACTGCTGCTGCAGCCCGGTTCCATAAGCGCCCCAGTTTCCCTGCGGAATATAGACACTGATCTTTCCTTCCGAATACTGCTTTGCAATATCTGAAAGAACAGGATCCACATCTGATTCAATGCCGTCCATGCCGATTACATAACCGTTCATATCCTGATACAGCTGAACAATATCGTCTCTCGCTATAAAATTCAGGAAAGCCTCTGCCTCTTTGACATGCTCCGTGCCGGAACTGACAGCCATCGCACAATCCACTGCACCATAAGCCACTTTTGTCTCTCCACTCGTGCCGGGCATCGGGAAGAACCCAATCTCAAATTCCGGTTCCAGCATCTGCACTTCCTTCAAATGTCCTGCATGGCCTGCCAGAAGTCCCGCATTACCGGTGGCAAATTCACTGAAAAATTCCTGGGAACTGACACTGACAAGATCTTCTCCCACATATCCGGGCACGATCAGATCCTCATACCATTTCTGGATATAAGGTCCCCATCCGTCTGCAAAAGTCTTCGTCCCGTCGATCACCTCCTGATGGTAATCCGGATCTGTCACCAGATAATCGTTCATAAAGGGACCAAGAAAGCTGTCCCAGAACCATTCTCCTCTCTCGATGATCGGTCTGATCCCGTTATCCTGCAGCGTCTTGCAAACCTGTAGAAACTCATTCCAGTCAGCGGGCGCCTCGATATTCAGCTCGGTAAAGATATCTTTGTTATAGAAGTAACCGCCAACCCATGTAGTAGGTGCAAACCCATAATATTTTCCGTTTGACTCATAAGTATTCTTATTGGTATCCACCAGTCTGGATATCGCCTCCGTAGAAGATATATCCGCGCAATATCCGTTTTCGATCATTTCCGTTTTATTCTCCGCTGCAATATAGAACAGATCCGGAATCTCACCTGTAGAGGTCAGTACCTGCATCTTCTCCAGATAATCCGCTACCGGAGCAGCATATTGAAACTCAATCTGAATATCCGGATATTCCTCTGCAAAAGCATTCAGGATCGGCTGGAATTTTTCCTGCGGATACCAGGCAAGAAATGTCAGTGTACATGCCTCCAGTCCTGTCTCTTCGGAGGCCGGCTCTGTCGGCTCAGTGTCTTCGCTTTCCTGTTGTACTTCCTCCTGTGTCTCCTGCGGCTGTACCTCCGGAGTCGGCTCCGCCTGTCCTGCCTGTCCTCCACAGGCTGTCAATGTCACTGCCATCAGGGCTGCCATACATAACGCTGCTGTTTTCTTTTTCATAACCTACCTTCTTTCTATAGTTTTTGTGATAAAGCTTTATCCTGTAAACTTATTGTATCAGCGCCGCATCTTCCGTAAAATGACAGATAAAAGCAATCCTTGTCATATTCTGCCCTCTTCCTTGTCTTTTTGTCTTATTCTTGTCAAAAACACTTCTCCGGCTGCCTCTCTTCTTAAAATCTTTAATCGAAATGCAGTATTCCACGTAACAAGCCACTCGGACACGCCGAAAAAATCTCCCCGTTTTGTATGCCATCTGGTCTGCAGAAATCCTTCATCCTGACTGCCGGCCGGTCTTGTCTGCCCCTTGATCACCAGACTTCCGTCGGAAATGTTCTGCAGGCTGTTAACCCACACAGCCTCTCCACGTTCTCTCCAGATCCCATGTCCTGTAAGCCGTGCCAGTTCCTTCCACGCTTCGTAAATCTCCAACCCATAGCAGTCCAGATGATGGTGCTGCACTGACACTGCCGTGCCGCCTCTGGTACGATACCTGATCTGTCCCAGAACACTTTCCTGCGAAAATACAACATTATAGTGATACTGCCATGATGCCAGATAATAGCTGACTTCTTCTGCCGCTTTCAGATAATCTCCCTTCCCGGTTGCATGATATAACGCCAGTGCCGTTCGCAGAAGAGGAATCGCGGATTCCTTATCCACACAGCAGGTATCCAGCGCACCGGCCGTCGTATAACCATAAGTCATAAATTCACCAAAGTAACCCGCAAACGCCCGCTCTGCAGCATGCAGAAAATCTTCTCTCCCGCTTTCTTTCCACCCTGCGCAAAGCGCCTCTGCCAGATAACAGCCTACCGTACCCTCCTCATCACTACAGACACCGTCATTATACCAGGCCTTGGCCAGTCTACCATCCTTCTTCTGGCTGCCGGCCACAAAATCACAGACTGCAAGAGCCAGCGCACGATAATTTTCCCGCTCTGTTCCCAGTGTTTTCAACAGGTGGTATGCCTCCAGATATTCCACCACTACACTGTAAAGATTCACTGCATCATTTCGTTCTTCCCTGTTATCCCTGTTATCGCCATATTGTAATATGCGGTCGAACCGGCAGCGAAACAATCCATTTGGAAGCGGTCCTCTGTCAGCCCAACAGTCCAGAACCTCTAACCCCATGGCAAATGCCTCCTCATCTGCCGCGAACACAGAATGATACAGTAGAGATACTGCAAGAGAAGCATTCTGCCCCACCCATCCGATCTCCAGATAGTCCCGCTTCTGTTCCCATCGGTTCCCGTTCCAGCTCAGCCCCATACAAAATCCCGTAAACCCCGGCTGCCTGAAGAAAATACTGTTTTTCACGAATCTTATGCCCAACTGCCATACAGTGTCTCTATCCAGACACGGTTTCTGCACTTCGGAAAACATATTCCAAGCTGCATCAAGGAAAAAGCCGTAATCATAAGCATCACATCGTTCGGACAATACAAGAAAGGCATGCAGCGTGACTTTATCATTCGACAGCCGGCAGCTTTCCCGATAGGTTTCTTCCTCATAACTGTCTCTGGCACAGTAAACCGCAGGTCCTTCCTCTTCCGGAAAATGCAGCGTCATACACAGGCTTCCCGTCTCCTTGGTCAGTTCCGCACAGACCCCCACAGGATTGTCCACCGCTGCAAATAGTCCCACCGCCGCATCTGCATTCTGACCGTACATCCCCGCAGGCACACTGCATCTGTGTCCGGCAAAACGCCATGGCTCTCCATCCCGGTACATTCCCTTAGGTTCTTTACCCTCACCCCAAAAGTTACCCGCATAGTTTATACAGGGAATCATATAGAAATCCACCGGCCTGCATAAGAGTATCCCCATCTCTATATTTTCTATAGGATTCCGGCCCTTTTTTGTCCATATTGTCCTGTTCCATTCCCAGACATGCTCATCCTTTCTGCTCAGAACATCTTCCCACCTGTCACAATCAGGCCTGCGGATCCTGGCAATCATTCTGCCATTCTGTCTGATCTCATTTCCTTCCACACAAAAAGTGCCCATTTTCTTCCCTTCCTTTCCAGTCACTTCACAGTACCAGTCAAGTATAGAAAATGTGCACCTCTTATAAAATATCTTATAATCTTATTTCTTGCCAAATCATGCACAGCATAATTGTGCTGTGTCTATTCTTCCAATCTCATATACATCTTCTTATAGGCAGACGGAGAAACTCCCACCATCTTACTAAAAGCCCGGGAAAAATGATATTCACTGGAATATCCGATCGCCCTGGCAATCGCATAATTTGTGTAATCCGTCCCTACAAGAAGCTCCTTTGCCTTCGTGATCCTCACCCTCATCACAAAATTCCAGATAGATTCTCCTGTCTCGTTTTTATAGATCTTCGACAGATAGCTTTTGGAAAGATGTAGAAATTCTGCCAGCTGCTCAATGGAGAATTCCTCCTGGCAGCAATGGCCTTTCACATACTCCTGTGCCCTGCTGATTACTATACCGGCCCTGCCCTGCTGCATCCCGTGAATTTCCACCAGCTGCAGCCCTTCTTCCCAGATCTGTACTGCCTCCGAAAACCGCAGGATGTCCGATATCTTCTGCCCCAGAAGTTCAAACTCCTCCGCCATATCCTGTCTGGCAATTTCCTTCATCCATTCCAGACAATGCCTTACCTCCCGGATCACCGTCTCCCTTTCCGCTTTCCTTTTCCTGCATTCATCCATCCAGTGTGCAAAATAATCCCGACACTTCTGTGGCTCTCCGGCCACAATCCACAGCATGAACTGCTCCCGCGATATCGGCTCAGCCTGCTTTGCACATTGCCCCCTGAACACTTCCCCTCTGTCTGAGAAAAAAATCCCCTCCTGGTAAAAGAGTCCATGCAGTGCCTTCTTACTGTTTTGGCAAAGCACTGTCAGCTCGTTCTTCGCCCTTCTGCTGGCACCACAGAGAACCGTCTTCTCTTCTTTACAGTATTTATTCCGGATTCTGTCCAGACATTCTTCCAGCTTTCCTTCGTCTCCCGAACAAAGAAATACTGCAAAAAGTCCGTCTCCCACAAATAGTATATAGCTCTCTAAGCCCTGTACCGATCTGATGTCCTGCTCTATAAACACGATCTCACTTCTGACAATGGTCTGCAGGCTTACAACGCACCAGAAGCCTTCTCCTGTAATCTCTTCCGGAAGAAAATCCGTTTCATCCCGGTAAAGACGCAGAAGCTGTTCCTCCAGATATTTTCTCTTTAATTGAGCAAGCGATTCCTGCAGATACTGTATCCTGTCCTGATACCCCTCCCTGGAATCCAGCTCTTTCTGCACTTCGATCAATGTATTGAGAAGTTCCTCCCTGTTGATCGGCTTCAACAGATACCCGTTCACATTTAATTTCAACGCTCTCTGAGCATATTCAAATTTATCATAGGCACTGATGATAATGACCTTCACCGCCGTGTCCTGCATACGGATCCTTGTAATAAATTCTATGCCGGAAATATTCTCCATACAGATATCTGTAATGATCACATCCGGACTCTCACGATGAAATACTTTCATTGCCTCCGTTGCGTTCTCCGCGGCTCCGACAATGGAAAACCCATAAAATTCCCAGGGGATCAGCTGTTTCAAAAGATCCAGCATATATGATTCATCATCCACCAGAAGTACCTTTTTCATATCGATACCTTTTCCTTTCGCCTCATACAGCCTCAGGTCCTATGAGAATGCCTTCAATCCATGCTCACTTTATGACAATGTCACTCCTGACTGCTGCTCTATAGGCAGCAGAAGCGTTGTTTCTGTAAATTCTCCTTCGACGCTGTCCATCCACACACCGAATTCGCCGCCATACCGCAGCTTCAGTATCAAATTTACATTATTCAGTCCAATATGCTCTCCCATAGATTCTGCCTTCTGCAGACTGTTCCTGACCCGCCGCAGCTTCTCAGATGACATCCCTCTGCCATTGTCCCTGACGCATATCCGCAGATTTTTCTCACACACTTCTACGGTAACAGCAATCAATGCATGATTAAAATTTCCTGCAAATCCATGTTTTATGCAATTTTCCACAAGAGGTTCCAAAACCATTTTCGGTATCATGATCTTTGAAAGCCTGTCCTTCTCAAGGATCTCATACTGCATTTTATCCTGATAGCGAAGCTGATAAATATCCAGATAGGCCCGCACATAGTTCAACTCCTCCCACAATTCCACCGTCTTTACTGTCTTCATGGAATAGCGGAGTATATAATTTAATTCGTTAATGATCCTGGTGACATTTTCCTGATTGTTGGCAAGCGACTGATACTCGATCAGCTGCAGCGTATTATACAGAAAATGCGGTGACAGTTGATTGATCAGCGTTTGAATCTGTGCGTCACGGCTTCGCAGCTCATAGAGATAATTCTCATTGATGAGCCGATCTATCCTCTGGATCATATGCTCAATCTCAATACTCAATTCTTTCACATTCCGGGATTCAGAATAAAATGTGCCTCTCTGATCCGACTGCTGGCTGATCTTCATCTCTCTGATCATAAATGCAATGTTTTTTAACGGTTTCAAAATCTGCCCGCTAAGCTGTCTGGAGAAGAAGATGATAACGATCATGCCGATCACGATCACACAAAAATCAAACCAGAAAATTTTCCTGACAAAACCGTTGAAATTATCATAGGGTTCTGCATAAACATAGGTCCAGCCGGTTACTTGCGAATGCACCTGTGTAATATAATTATCTCGGGCAAAAAGTATCTGCAGAAAATTTGCAGGTTGTTCCTCTGCGTTCTCATACAGCCCATCCGCCATTAATTCTTCTGCAGATATCTGTGTATTTCCCCGTTCACAGATCAGCATCCCCTCTTCATCCAGGATCAATATTTTCGCTTTATCATCTTTGAGATTATGATCCAGAATTTCATTGATCATATCAGATTTGATATCACAGATAATGTAACCGATTCTGCTCTGCATACTGCGTACAGGCAGAATAACCGAATAGACTGTTTCATTTCTGGGCGGATGCATATAATACTCCGTCGCATGTTCTCCCACATAATAGAGCCTGACCGTTCCTTCCTCTATCTTTCGAAAATAATCCTCTCCGGTAAAATCAAAATCCCGTAGGAACTTGTCAGCATTTTCATTGTAAATATTATATTGAAACCCTTGACTTCCCACTATTATGATATCATTAATGAAAGACTTAAAGGTCGTTATATTCTGAACAAAATCTTCTACAGCATTAGTACTGTTGAACTTTTCACGGTTAGACATATTTGTATAGTTCTTCATCACCTCGCGGATATTTTTATTTCTGGCCAGCATCACCATCGGCGTTTTTACATCCTCGAAATAATAGTCGATGGAATTCACTGCATTTTCCATACTGCCATGGATATTTTCCATAATAATTCGGTTATATTGTCCGGAGGTGAACATAACGATACTGCTGCTCAAAATAATAATCAACAGTATAAATCCTATACTGATCTTCAGAATCAGTTCAAACTGCAGGCTGTATTTTTTCATGTGTTAGTCCTGTATTTTATTACTTCTTTCACAGTTTCCGTCCATTGACACATGTCCGGAATTTTCCGGATCAGGAAAAACGGTTCTCATATATAATGTATTGCAAGTTGACAAGCATGTCAATCATATTGAATTCCATGCTTGTCACCATCATAGAATCGTCCTGGCAAACCGCCTCGACGATTATGAAATGGTTACCTTACTGTCATTCTACTTTTTTCTGCTGCCGCTTCTCTGCTCTTTCCCGTAATATACTTTTGATTCCGACTATTAGGTTTATCCGGCTGTGTCATCTGCAGCTGCCCTTTTTGGAGCAGAGGGGTCAGATATTTTCTGGTAAAAAAGGTCCGATTACGATATCCCATATACTCACAGATCTCTTTTTTACTTTTTTCAATCTGGCAGAATACAAGTATTCTCTGAGCAATCTCGGACTCCTGCTCTGTTACTTGGTCACTTACTGGATAAATTTAAGAAGGTCCAACTTTGCCGTCTGCAACAGAAGTCAGCGGAATCAATGTTTTGAATACATTACCTTCTATAACTCCGACATTCCTCCTTAATACAATTTAGTATATTTATAAGTATTTCTCATGCCAGACCCAAGTTCATCTGCTAAAGATGTCACACGAAACACTTTAGAAATAGACGGATTCTTGGAAAACTATTCTACCATAAATGACCTTCTGCGCCACGGTTCCTTTGAATATTATAGTAAATACTTCTCAAACGCCTTCCGTGCATCCAGATGTACCTCCCGGAAAAACAGCACGCTCCACACAACATAAGCCGCCACCGCGAAATAGCCCGATATAAAACGGGAGCCTGCCGCGCCTGCCAGCATGACGGCCGCCCACACGAAAAGAGAATTCCGCATATCTCTTGCGATCCAGGCTTTATCGTACTTCTCCTGCTCTTTTTGCGGAATCGAATTGAATCCTGATACGAATCCTGCCGCTTTCTCCCTGCCCAGTCCAAACAGCAACGCAAGCACCGCAAACACCACCGCCAAAACAAAACACATCCAAAATCCCAGTCTCATAGATTCCTTCCCTCCTGGCTCTTAAACACATCTC